>DASQOS010000460.1:0-3826 GCA_035644375.1 Rhizobacter sp. | reverse complement strand
CTTCAACGGAATCCCACCCCATGCACGCCTGGATGCTCAGACTGAACCAGTATTTCCCGGTCCGCTATTCCACTTGGTTTGTCTGCGCCGCCGGCTTTCTGCTCAGCGCCTTCGTCTGGGTCGCATTCCATATCGGTTTCGGCTGGGTGCTGCTGTTCGGCCTGCTGGTCGGCGTCGGGTTTCACGACGTGCGGCAAAAGCGCCACTCGGTGCTGCGCAACTACCCGGTGATCGGCCACCTGCGCTTTTTGCTGGAGTTCATTCGGCCCGAGATGCGGCAGTACTTCATCGAAGGCGACAACGAGGCGGCGCCGTTCTCGCGCCAACAACGCTCTCTGGTCTACCAGCGCGCCAAGGGCGCGCCCGACAAGCGGCCCTTCGGCACGCAGATGGACGTCGGCGCGACCGGCTACGAATGGATCAACCACTCGCTGGTGCCGACCCGGCTCGCGACGCACGACTTTCGCGTGACGATCGGCGCCGGCCGCGCCCAACCCTACACGGCCAGCGTGTTCAACATCTCGGCGATGAGCTTCGGTGCGCTCTCGGCCAACGCCATCCTGTCGCTGAACCTGGGCGCCAAGCGCGGCGGCTTTGCGCACGACACCGGCGAAGGCTCCATCAGCCAGCACCACCGCGTGCACGGCGGCGACCTGATCTGGGAGATCGGCTCGGGCTACTTCGGCTGCCGCAACGACGACGGCAGCTTCAACGGCGAACGCTTCGCCGAGAACGCGCGCCACCCTCAGGTGAAGATGATCGAGCTGAAACTGAGCCAGGGCGCCAAGCCCGGCCACGGCGGCGTGCTGCCCGGACCCAAGGTCACGATCGAGATCGCCAGCGCGCGCGGTGTGGCGCCGTGGGTCGACTGCATTTCTCCGGCCAGCCACAGTGCGTTCTCGACGCCGGTGGAAATGATGCAGTTCATCGACCGGCTGCGCACGCTGTCGGGCGGCAAGCCGACCGGCTTCAAGCTGTGCATCGGCCACCCCTGGGAATGGTTTGCACTCGGCAAGGCCATGCTCGAGACCGGCATCACGCCCGACTTCATCGTGGTCGATGGCGCCGAGGGCGGCACCGGCGCCGCACCGCTGGAATTCACCGACCACGTCGGCGCGCCGCTGCAAGAAGGGCTGCTGCTGGTGCACAACACCTTGGTCGGGCTGGGCCTGCGCGACAAGGTCAAGCTGGGCTGCGCCGGCAAGGTGGTCAGCGCCTTCGACATCGCCCGCATGATGGCGCTGGGCGCCGACTGGTGCAACGCTGCCCGCGGTTTCATGTTTGCGCTGGGCTGCATCCAGGCGCAGCACTGCCACACCGGCATGTGCCCCACCGGCGTCAGCACGCAAGACCCGCAGCGCCAGCGCGCGCTGGTCGTGCCGACCAAGGCCGAGCGCGTGTACCTCTACCACCTGAACACGCTGAAGGCGCTGCAAGAGCTGGTGCAGGCCGCCGGCTTGAGGCACCCGGGCGACATCACCGCGTCGCACATCGTTCGGCGCTGCAGCGACCACCAGGTCAAGCTGCTGGCCAATCTGCTGCACTTCGTGAAGCCGGGCGCGCTGCTGCAAGGCGAGATGCCGCAAAAGGTGTTCGAGCTCTACTGGCCGATGGCCAGCGCACACAGTTTTGCGGCAACCCCCTGAATGCGGTCGGGCCACACGGGTTTACGGGGTGGGCGCTGCGTGACACCCGTGTGAAAATTTCGCTGTTCCCGGTCACCCCTGCGCCACCCTGCCCTTTTCCGCATGCCTTCCGTCGTTTTGCTCCAACGCGACCACGAAGCCAGCCCCCGGCTGCGCTCGCTGATAGACGCCACGCCGCGTTTTCATGTCGTCGGCGAGCTGCACACCACGGCCCAGGCGCGCCGGCTGATGCAGCACAACCCGCCCGACGTCCTGGTGACCGACCTGCGCGTGCAAGACGGCAGCGTCTACCCGTTTCTGCAAGAACTGCGGCAAGGCGCCCGCGTGCCGAGCCCGCACGTGCTGGTGACGCTGCTGTCGCGAGACGACGTGGTGCTGCTCGAAGCGCTGCGCGGCGGCGCCGACGGCTACTGGATCCACGCCTGCGAGCCCAATGCCCTGATCGGCGCACTGGAACAGGTGGCGCGCGGCGAATCGCCGATGACACCGACGATCGCGCGGCAGGTGCTGGCGCATTTTCAACATCCCGCGCTGCCGGTCTGCGACACGATGACCGAGGCCTTCAACTCGCTGGTGCTGACGCGCTCTGAAGAGCAGGTGCTGCACTGGGTGGCGCAAGGCTACCTGGTCGACGAGATCGCGCAGCAATGGCGCGCCAGCGTGCACAGCGTCGGCCGCGAGATCCGCCGTGTCTACCAGAAGCTGCGCTTCGACTTGCAGGCGACAGCCTTGTCGCTGCAGCAGCAAGCCGCTTGATAAGGCCCCCAGTCGCTTCGCTCCTGCCCCCAAGGGGCTGAGCCCGGACACATCATGTCCAGTGGACATGATGTGCCTGGCGAAGAGGCGTCGCGCTGCGACGCCGCGGCCTGCAAGGCCCAACTCAACGCCCGGGAAACCCGTGCGTGAGTCGTTGCTTGATGGGCGTCCTGGCTGGCGCCCGACGAACCCGGTGCGGGCTGAGCGCGCGGCTAGCCGCGGGTCGGCACCGTGTCGATGAAGCTTTGGCGCAGTGCCAGCTTGGCTTCGAGCTTCGTGAGGTTGGGGTAGGTGCTGCGCCAGTCGATGTCGGGGAAGCGGAAGTCCACATAGCCCAGCGCGCAGCCGGTGGCGATGTCGGCCAGCGTGAAATGGATGCCGGCGCACCAGGGCTTGTCGCCCAGGCCCTGGCTCATCGCGGCAAGCGCTGCATGCACCTTGCCGAGTTGCCGTTGGACCCAGGCCTCGCTGCGCTGCCCTTCGGGGCGGCCGGCCCAGGTGTTTTCCAGACGCGCCAGGCTGCCCGCGTCCATCAGGCCGTCGCCCAGCGCCTCCCATGAGCGCACTTCGGCGCGCTCGCGGCCGCGCTCGGGGATCAGCTTGCCCACCGGCGACAAGGTGTCGACGTATTCGACGATGACCCGCGAATCGAATACCGCTTCGCCGCCTTCCATCACCAGGCAAGGCACCTTGCCGAGCGGATTGATCTTGAGGATGGTGTCGCGGTCCCAGACGTCTTCGATCTCGAACTGGTAGTCGAGCTTTTTTTCGGCCATCACGATACGCACCTTGCGGACGTATGGACTGGTGAGCGAGCCTACGAGTTTCATGCTGGGTTGTCCCTGGTTGATTTTGATTCTAACGAGGGTCGCCGGGCCGCAAGGTCCAATCCACGCTGCGGGGTCGATCCGGCAGCGACAGCGTGGCGGTCGCCGGGGGCGTTTGCGCCACGATCTGGCCGCGGCGCATCACCCACAGCCGGTTGGCACGCAGGCGGATCGCTTCGACCGGGTCGCGTGCCTGCAGCAGCACCATGTCGGCATGACAGCCCACGTCCAGGCCGTAGCCTTGCAGCCCCATGATGCGGGCGCTGTTGACCGTGACCGCGGCAAAGCAGGCGCGCATGTGCGCCTGCGACGTCATTTGCCCCACGTGCAGGCCCATGTGCGCCACCTCCAGCATGTCGGCCGAGCCGAGGGAGTACCACGGGTCCATGACGCTGTCGTGTCCGAAGCCGACGTTGACGCCGGCGGCCATCAGTTCGGGCACGCGCGTCATGCCGCGCCGCTTCGGGTAGGTGTCGTGGCGGCCTTGCAGGATGATGTTGGCCAGCGGGTTGGCAATGGCGTGCACCTGGGCCTCGGCGATCAGCGGGATCAGCTTGCTGACGTAGTAGTTGTCCATCGAGTGCATGGACGTGAGGT
>DASQOS010000459.1:0-2136 GCA_035644375.1 Rhizobacter sp. | reverse complement strand
AGTCCCTCCAGCGACCCCAGGTTGGCCACCAGCCGGGCTTGTTCTTCGGTGCCCAGGGCCAGGCCCTCGTAAGCGTGACGGCCCAGGCGGCCATACAGGCGCATCGCGTACTGCGAGGTCGGCAGCAAGCCCTCGGGCAGCATGGCCAGCGCAACACCCCACGGGGTGTGCAGGTGGATCACGCATTCGAGTTCCGGCCGGGCGGCATGCACGGCGCCGTGGATGGTGAAGCCGGTCGGGTTCACCTTGCGGCCCGAACCGTCGACCACCTGGCCCTTGGCATTCACCGGCACCAGGCTGGAAGCCGTGATCTCGTCGAACATCAGGCCGAATGGGTTGATCAGGTAAGTGCCCGGCTGGCCCGGTACGGTGGCCGACAGGTGCGTGTACACGGTGTCGTCCCAGCCATTCAGCGCGGCCAGCCGAAACGCCGCCGCCAAGTCGACTCGCACATCGCGTTCACTGCGTGGAGGCCGCAAGGTGGGAGTATTCATGGTCGGGATTGTGGGCAAAGGGGGGTACAGCAGCACTGTCAACCGTGTTTTCCAAGCGTGTCGGGGGCCCAAAGTCCTTGATTTGGAGGGATTCGCCCTCAAAACAGGTAGTTCGTGGCACTATCGCAGGTCGATCAGGCCATTTCCGAGATTTTCGAATTATGCAGGTGAGGTACCGCGACGTATGTCCAAGCCAGAACTGAAAACAAAGATCCAAGCCGATGGCTTGCGCTACAAAACCAAGGCCGGCGGCTCCCCGTTCGCAGCGGCCGGCGACTTTCAGGCAGGCACCATGTCGTGCTTCCTGTGCGGCAAACACCGGCCGCGCAACACGCTGAAAACCAGGCGCTTGCTGGGCAAGGCCCAGCATGTCTGTGCGCCGTCGTGCAAGGAAGCCGCGATGGGCATCACCGCCAAGGACACCACCACCGTCACCTGACGGCAGACCAGCGGTGAGTTGGCCACGACACAGGGCGCCGCAAGGCGCCCTGCTGTTTTGACAGCACCGTTGTGCGGTTTGCGCCGCCTCGTCAGGCCGTGGCCATGATCTGCAGCAGCTGGTCAATGTCGGCTGGCTTGACCAGGTGATGCTGGAACCCCGCCTCGCGGGCCTTGGCACGGTCTGACTCGCGCCCATAACCGCTCAAGGCAATCAGCAGCGGCAATCGCTTGAACGCCATCGCACGCAAGGCCTTGGCCACTTCGTAGCCGTTCATGCCGGGCAGACCGATGTCCAGCAGCACCACGTCGGGCGCCAGCCTCGGCGCCTGGGCCAGCGCGCTGGCACTGTCGGTCACCGTGTGCACGTCGTAGCCCGAGGCTTCCAGCAACATGCTGATGGCCGCGGCGGCATCCACGTTGTCGTCCACCACCAGC
Organism: Rhizobacter sp.; assembly: GCA_035644375.1. Taxonomy (GTDB): domain Bacteria; phylum Pseudomonadota; class Gammaproteobacteria; order Burkholderiales; family Burkholderiaceae_C; genus Rhizobacter. The sequence goes on along the minus strand of DASQOS010000459.1, from coordinate 766 downwards.
ACACGCAGGCCCTTGGTCGGCTTTTTCGAGGACGAGGGATCGGCCGCAGCTTGCGGCCCTTCACACAGCGGCAACGACACGGTGAACTCGCTGCCCAGGCCCAGCCCTTCGCTGTCAGCCCGCACTTCGCCGCCGTGCATGGTCACGATGCGCTTGACCAGCGACAAGCCGATGCCCAGCCCACCCTGCGAGCGGTGCAGCGCCTGGTCGGCCTGAATGAACAGGTCGAACACGCGAGGCAGCAGTTCGGGCGCGATGCCAACGCCATTGTCGCGCACCGTGATCTCGACGACCGCGTTGTCGCGTGCCGCCATCGCGATGGTGATTTCGCCGCCTTCGGGCGTGAACTTCGATGCGTTGTGCAGCAGATTGCTGAACACCTGCGACAGCCTGACGCCATCGCCGCGGACCCACAGCGGCGCATCGGGCAGCACGTGGCGCACCACATGGCGTTTGGCCTTCATCGTCGAGCGCGCGGTGTCGATGGCCAAGACCAGCACGCTGTCGATCATCACCGGCTGCGTGTGCAGCAGGATCTTGCCCTGGTTGATGCGGGCCACGTCCAGCAGGTCGTCCACCAGCCGCGCCAGGTGCGACACCTGCCGGTCCATGATGCGCACCGCACTGCGCGCCAGCTCGAAATTGACGCCATTGCCCAGCATCAGGTCCACCGCACTGCGAATCGGCGCCAGCGGGTTTCTGAGTTCATGCGACAGCATCGCCAGAAACTCGTCCTTGTGGCGGTCCGCTTCGATCAGCATCAGTT
>DASQOS010000458.1:0-7178 GCA_035644375.1 Rhizobacter sp. | reverse complement strand
TACATCCTCGGCGACCCGATGGCGCCCTGGTTCGGCGGTTCGGCCTCGCTCACCACGGCCTTCATCCAGAAGTACCCGGCGGAGGCCAAGAAGTACGTTGCCGCCTATGCCAAGGGTGTCCAGTTCGTGCGCAGCAAGCCGAACGAGGCACGCCAATATATGAAGGGCTACACGGCGATCGAAGGGCCGCTGACGGCCGAGGTGCCGCTGGCGGCCTACAGGCTCTACAACGAATTCACGCCGAGCGACATCGCGCACTTCCAAAAGTTCTTCGACCTGTTTGCCGAGAAGGGCATCTTCTCGTCGCGGCTGATGGTCGATTCGATGCTCTACAAGGGCTGACGCCATGGCTGCGCTGCCCTCCTCCGCTGCGTCGCCCTCTGTCGCCCCCGTGACCGCGAGCCTTGCGGCCGCGTTGCCGCGTCGCTTCGATTTCGGCCGCCTGCTGCCTGTCATCGGGCCGTTGGCGCTGTTCGTGGTCTGGGATTTCGTGGTTCGCTTCGGCTTGATCACCCCGATCCTGTTGCCCACGCCGGGCTCCACCTTGGTGACCTTGTTCAACGGCGTCCTCAGCGGCAGTCTGCTGATGGACTTCCTGCATTCGGTGTGGCGCACCGTGCAGGCTTTCCTGATCGCCGCGGTGATCGGCGTGCCGCTGGGCGTGCTGCTCGGCAGCAACGAGCGCGCTTACCGCAGCGTCGAATTCCTGATCGACTTCTTTCGGTCCACACCCAGCTCGGCGCTGATCCCGCTGTTCCTGATGATCTTCGGCGTGTCCGACGTCAACAAGGTCGCCATCGCGGCGTTCGGTGCCTTGCTGATCGTGCTGTTCAACAGCGCCTATGGCGTCATCAACGCGCGCAAGCAGCGGGTGATGGCGGCCAAGGTGATGGGCGCGTCGCGCTGGCAGATCTTCAAGGACGTGCTGGTGTGGGAGAGCCTGCAGCCGACCTTCGTCGGCTTGCGCAGCGCGGTGTCGATGGCCTTGGTGATCGTCATCGTGGCGGAGATGTTCATCGGCTCGGAGAACGGGCTGGGGCACCGGATCATCAATTCTCAGCAGGTGATGAATGTGCGCGACATGTACGCGTCGATTCTTGCGGCTGGGGCTTTGGGTTATGCGTTGAACGTGATGTTTCTGGTGGTTGAGCGGCGCGTGGTTCACTGGAGTGGTCGGTGAGTGTCTTGCTTGTCGGTTCTATGCCCTCGTACGTGAGACCGCGCCGGGGCGAGACCCGGCGCCGACGAACGCAGTTGGAAAGAACACCCAACGAAGCAAAGCAGGAGTGAAGACATGTCAGCCGTCCTGAACCCGATGATCGACCCCGACCCGCCGGCACCACCGTTCCAGCCCGGCCCACTGGGCACCCACATCACCATCCGAGGATTGACGAAGTACTTCGCCGGCTGGCCGCTCTACGAGAACTTCAACCTCGACATCCCGAAGGGCAAGATCGTCTCCGTCTTCGGCCCCAACGGCTGCGGCAAAAGCACGCTGATCAACATGATCGCCGGGCTGATCCCGATCGACTCCGGTGAAATCCTGTTCGACGGCAAGTCGCTGAAAGACACCAAGATCGGCTACGTGTTCCAGAACTACCGCGAAGCGATGTTTCCGTGGCTGCGCACCATCGACAACATCGCTTACCCGCTGCTGCTGGAAGGCCGCTCCAAGGCCCAGGTGGCCCAACGCATGGAAGAGCTGATCGCGTCGTTCGACGTCAAGTTCGACCTGAAGCGCTACCCGTACGAGCTGTCGGGCGGCCAGCAACAAACCGCGTCCATCATGCGAGCACTCGCTCCGGGCCCGGAAGTGCTGTTCCTCGACGAGCCGTTTTCGGCACTCGACTTCGAGATGACGCTGTTCATCCGCGAGAAACTGCAAGAGGTGTTCATGCAGACCGGCACCACCATGCTGCTGGTGTCGCACGACCTGGAAGAGGCGGTTTACTTGGCCGACCAGGTGCTGTTGCTGACCAAACGGCCGACCCGGGTGGCCGAGATATTGCATTACAACGACGCTCGCCCTCGGACGGTGGAAACCCTCTCGGAGCCCAGTTTCATCCAGACCAAGAAGCTGAGCCTGGAGATCTTCCAGCGTGAAGTGCGGCGCTGACCCAACACCCTGCAGGAGCACTCCGATCCATGCCCGACCCAAGATCACTGGATGTCACCGACTACGTTCGCACCACCGCCCGCTTTCTTGAACTGCCGCTGAGCGACGCGCAGGTCGAACGCGTGGCCGAGCACCTGGCCCGCACCCGGGAGCTGGTGTCGGCGCTGCGAGCCACCCCTTTGCTGCCCGAAGACGAACTGGCCGAGATTTTTCAACCGGCGCCGTTTCCGGCGCAAGACCCGACATGACCACCGGCCTGGAGATCGTGCGCGCGGTGCGCTGCGGCGAGATGCTGGCCGAAGAGGCGTTGGAGCACTGCATTGCCCGCATCGAAGTCACCGACGCGCGCGTCAACGCCTTCACCGACGGCAGCTTTTCGCGTGCGGTGGACGAAGCGCGCGCCATCGATGCGCGGCGCGCGCGCGGCGAGGTGCTGCCCGCATTGGCCGGCCTGCCTTACGCGGTCAAGAACCTGTTCGACATCCAGGGCCTCACCACCCGCGCGGGCAGCACGGTGCGCAACGGCGAACCCGCGGCCAGCGCCGACGCGGTGCTGGTCCAGCGCATGCACGCGGCCGGCGCGGTGCTGGTGGGCGCGCTCAACATGGACGAGTTCGCCTACGGTTTCACCACCGAGAACACGCACTACGGCCCCTGCCACAACCCGCGCGACCTGACGCGCATCGCGGGCGGTTCGTCGGGCGGCTGCGGCGCTGCGGTGGCCTCGGGCCAGGTGCCGGTGACCTTGGGCTCGGACACCAACGGCTCGATCCGCGTGCCCTCGTCGCTGTGCGGCGTGTGGGGGCTCAAACCCACCTTCGGCCGCCTGTCGCGGCGCGGCACCTTCCCGTTTGTCGCCAGCCTGGACCACCTGGGGCCGTTCGCCCGCTGCGTCGAAGACCTGGCGGCCACCTACGATGCGATGCAAGGGCCCGACCCGCTCGATCCCGGCTGCCATGCACAGCGGGTGCAGCCGGCGCTGGCGCAGATCGGCAACAGCTTGCAAGGGTTGCGCATCGGCGTGTTGGGCGGCTACTTCGACGACAACGCCGGCCCTTCGGCACGCAAGGCGGTGGACATCGCGGCCCACGCGCTGAAGGCGACGCGCGGCGTGGCCTGGCCCGACGCGGCGCTGGCGCGCGTGGCGGCGTTCGTGATCACCGCCAGCGAAGGCGGTTCGCTGCACCTGCCGATGCTGCGCGAGCGCGCCGCCGAGTACGAACCACTGTCGGTCGATCGTTTCATCGCCGGCGCCTTGCAGCCGGTCGAGTGGTACCTGCGCGCGCAGCGCTTTCGCCGCATCTACCGCGACCAGGTGCTGCGGCTGTTCAACGAGTGGGACGTGCTGCTGACGCCCGCCACGCCGGTGCCGGCCACGCCGATCGGCACCGAGCAGTTCGACCTGAACGGCAGGTCGGTGCCGGCACGGCCGTCGATGGGCCTGCTGACGCAGCCGATCTCGTTTGCCGGCTGCCCGGTGGTCGCCGCGCCGCTGTGGCCGGACGGCAAACAGGCCTTGCCGCTGGGCGTGCAGGTGATCGCGGCGCCGTGGCGCGAAGATTTGGCGTTGCGCGTCGCGCGTGCACTCGAATCTGCAAACATTGCGTGCTCCCCAATTGCCGGGATATGAGGCCCCCACGTCGCTTCGCTCCTGCCCCCCGAGGGGGCTGCACCCGGACGTATCTTGTCCACACGGACAAGATGCGCCTGATGCAGGGCCGGTCGTCTCGACCGGCGCGGCCTGCAAGGCCCACCCTTTGGCCCGGGGAACCCGGGCTTTGGGCGTTGCTTGATGGGAGCTTCGCCGGCGCTTGCCCTGCTGTGGTCCTCTACTGAGTGCTTATGGACATCAACCGACCCGAGGTGCTGGCCGAAGTCACCGCAGCCTTCACACGCTACGAACAAGCGCTGGTCACGAACGACGTCGCTGTGCTCGACGAGCTGTTCTGGAACAGCCCGCACACGCTGCGCTACGGGGTCGGCGAGAACCTGTATGGCCATGACGCGATCCGCGCGTTTCGTTCGGCACGTTCGCCGGCGGGCCTGTCACGCCGCATTCTGCGCACCCAGATCACCACCTATGGTGAAGACTTCGCCACGGCGCATGTCGAGTTCCAGCGCGAGGGGGTGGCCAGGCCCGGGCGTCAAACCCAGACCTGGATGAAAACGCCGGAAGGCTGGCGCGTGGTGTCTGCCCATGTGAGTCTGCTTGCATGAAGCCCTTGGCCAAGCGCTCTGCGACGAAGGCCAAACCGCCGAGCAAGGACAACCCGCGCGACCTGACCCGTTCGGAGAGCGCCTACCGCCGCATCAAGGCCGCCATCTTCGACTTCGTGCTGCTGCCCGGCCAGGGCTTTACCGAGAGCGCCATGGCCGAACGCCTGGGCATGTCACGCACACCGGTGCGCGAAGCGCTGTTCCGGCTGGAACTGGAAGCTTATGTCAAGGTGGCTTTTCGCAGCGGCTGGAGCGTCGCACCGTTCGACTTTCACAAGCTGGAAGAGTTGTACGACCTGCGCATTGTTCTGGAATGCACCGCGGTTGACCGCCTGTGCGCCGCCGTGCCGATGCCCGACCTGGGCCTGCTCAAAGCCACCTGGCTGGTCGCGCAAGACGAGCGCCGTGCCGACAGCACCGAGCTGGCCGCACTCGATGAGGCCTTTCATGCCACGCTGGTCTCGGCCGCAGGCAACCAACAGATGGCCCGCGTGCACGCCGACGTGACCGAGGGCATCCGCATCGTGCGCCGGCTCGACTTCACGCAGCCCACACGCATTCATGCCACCTACGAAGAACACGCGAAGATCCTGAAAACCATCCTGGCGCGCCGCGCCGACGCCGCCAAGCTGATGCTGCGCACCCACATCGAGGGCAGCAAGGCCGAAGTGCGCAAGATCACCATCCACAAACTGCACAGCGCCAGGCCGCCGAAGGCCGAGTTGTAGGCCCGGCCAAGAAGTTGCCGCGCCGTCCGGCGCCCAACCAGGCTGGGGTGCCGGATAGACAAATCAACCTATCGCCGAGGATGCAGCCTGCGGCTATGCTTCGCGTCTCGGCGGACAGGCTTTGCAGCGGAGCGCGAACCGGCTCCCGCAAGACGCCACACTTGGCACCGAGCCCCGATCGTTGCATTCAGTCCAGGGCCGGCAAGGCCTGTGAAAGGAAAAGCCATGTGGTTACGAGCGGTATGGGCGTGCGCCTTGTGGGTCGTGCCAGCCTGGGCGTTGGGCGCGCCGACGCCGGCCACGGTCACCATCCTGGACGGCAATGCCATCGTGATCCGTGAGGCGTCGAAGTTCACCGTCAGCGAAGGGGCGCAACTGGTCAAGGACGACATCATCGAAACCGGCAGCACGGGCCGCCTGGTGCGTCTCGAATTTGCCGACGGGGTGATCCTGGACCTGGGCCCCGAATCGAGCGTCTTGCTGTGGCCCAAGTTCGGTGGTGAACGCGGCCGTCTGCCGCTGAAGGCCTATCTGCGGCAAGGCTGGATCAAGGTGACGATGCCCAAGGGCGGCATCGCTGCAGACGCCGGCGCTGTCGCGTCGCCGGCCATCGATTTGGCCGGCGTCACGCGCCGCGTGGTGGTGTCCGGCCAAGCTGGCGAAGCGTTTGTCTTTGCCGAATCCGGTGAAGCCACGCTGATGGACCGGCGCAACCCCAAAGCCAGAAACCTGCTGAGCTTGAAGCCCGACGACTTCATGAGCCTCATTGGCAGTGAGCCGCCGCTGCTCGCCTCGCGGCCGGTCGCAGCGTTCATGCAGCGCATTCCGCGCCCCTTCCTGGACACGATTCCGTCACGCGCACAGCGCTTCAAGGGCGGCGAAGACACATTGAGTCCCGCAGGCAACATCGTGTACAGCGACGTGCAATCCTGGATCGATGCCGAGCCGTCTTTGCGCAGCCAGTTCGTCACGCGCTGGAAATCGCAAGCGCAGCTGCCCGAGTTTCGCAAACGGCTGGTCGCGGGGCTGCGCTTGCACCCCGAATGGGATCGCACCCTGTACCCTGAGAAGTACCTGCCCAAGCTGGCCAACCGCAATATTTCGGGGTTTCCTGCATCCACAACAGCGCCGAATGCGTCATCACGGTAGACACTTTCTTCACTAGCGAGATCCCATGAAACTGCTGCTCAAGTTCAACCTGGTGTTCCTGGTGGTGTTCGCCCTCGGCCTGGGCGCCTCGGGTTACGTCGCACGCAAATTGCTGCAAGAGGGCGCCCACGAAGAAGTGCTGGACCGCGCCCGCTTGCTGATGGAAAACGCCATGGCGGTGAGTGCCTATACCGCGACACAGGTGGCGCCGCTGCTGGAGACGCAGATGAAGTACAGCTTCCTGCCGCAATCGGTGCCGGCCTATTCGGCCTTCGAGGTGCTGACCACGTTGAAGAAAAACCATCCCGAATATGCCTACAAGCCGGCGATGCTGAACCCGACCAATCCGCGCGACCGCGCGCAGGACTGGGAAGAAGACGTGGTCCAGCAGTTCAGGCAGAACCCGACGCACACCGAGTTCATCGGCCAGCGCGACACCCCGACCGGACCATCGCTCTACATCGCCCGGCCGATCAAGCTGCCCGGCGAAGGCTGCCTGCGCTGCCACAGCAACATCGATGCGGCGCCCAAGCCGATGGTCGAGAAATACGGTCCCGCCAACGGCTTCGGCTGGGCGCTGAACGAGGTCCTCGGCGCGCAGGTGGTGTCGGTGCCGATGTCGGTGCCGCTGCAACGCGCCGACCGCGCCTTCGGCGTCGTGATGGCCTTGCTGACCGGCGTGTTCCTGCTGATCGGCCTGGCGCTCAATCTGATGCTGTGGAAGTTGGTGATTCAGCCCGTGAGCCGCCTCTCGACGCTGTCCGACCGCGTGAGTCTGGGCGAAATGAATGCGCCGGAATTCACCGTCAAGTCGCGCGACGAAATTGGGGTGCTGGCCGAGTCGTTCACGCGCATGCGCAAGAGCCTGGTACATGCGATGAAGATGCTGGACAACTGACCTGTGAACCTGCAGCACGCGAGAAACTGACGTGGCGAGACCTGAGAAGCTTGGCAAGTACCCGGTCACC
>DASQOS010000457.1:0-4647 GCA_035644375.1 Rhizobacter sp. | reverse complement strand
GAGTACGACCACGCCGATATCTTTGCGGACCTGGCCGCCATCGAAACCCAGTTCCATCACCTCGTGCGCACCGTACCCGCCAACGGACGCCTGGTGGTCAATGCACGCGAAGAATCGCTGCAGCGTGTCATTGCTTTGGGTTGCTGGAGCGAAGTGGTTCGCTTCGGCACCCGCAAGGAAACTCCCGGCGCACTGCGTGCACGCGGCGAACCGCATGCCTTCGACGTGCTGCGCGGCAGCCTGAAGATCGCACGCGTCGACTGGCCCTTGCTCGGCGAGCACAACCAGCTCAATGCCTTGGCTGCGATCGCTGCGGCCGAGCATGTGGGTGTGGACCCTGAAGTCGCCGCACGCGCCTTGGCGACGTTCCAAAACGTGCGCCGTCGACTGGAGCTGCGCGGCGAAGCCGGCGGCGTGAAGGTCTACGACGATTTCGCGCACCACCCCACGGCCATCCGCAGCACCGTCAACGGCTTGCGCCGCAAGGTCGGCATGCAGCGCATCCTGGCTGTGCTCGAACCGCGCTCCAACACCATGAAACTGGGCACGATGAAAGCCCAGTTGCCGTGGGCCCTGGAAGAAGCCGACCTGTCGTTCTGCCACCAGGGCAACCTGGGGTGGGACGCCAAAGAAGCGCTGGCGCCGATGGGCGACAAGGCCATCGTCACCGACAACCTCGACCAGCTGGTCGCCTCGGTGCGCCGCGCCGCACGCCCCGGCGACCACCTGCTGTGCATGAGCAACGGCGGCTTCGGCGGCATTCACGAGAAGCTGTTAGCGGCATTGGCCAAGCCGCTCTAGCCGCAGCCGCACATCACGCGTCGCAAGCATCGTCCGTTGCTCACGGCGCGCGCAGCGAAGCAGCGACTGGGCGCTAACTCCTGAGCATCGAGGCGCGCAAGGCTTCGGTGAGCTGCGACAGGCTGTCCTGAAGGTGCGCCCGCGTCTCGACCGACAGCTTGCCCTTGGCGGCCGCATGGCGCAGCTCGCTCTGCAACTCGATGGCGTCCATGCGCACCAGGCTCAGCGCGTCCGGCGGCAGGCTGCCGGCACCGCGTATCAGCAGGTTCTGCACCCGCTTCAGGTGCTCGCGCTGCAGGTTGCGGCGCAGACGGTCGATGTCGCCGCCTGACTTGAGTTCGCTCCACACGGCGCCTTGCAAGGTGCTGTACACCTCGGCCAGCGAAATGATGTTGCGCTTGTTGGCGTCTCCTACATACAGCGGCAGGTCCAGCAGACGCGACGCAGTGCCCGGGCTCAGCAAGCGGTCCAGTGCCGCGGTCTGCACCTGCAGCACAGCCGCCGGGATGCTCACCGGTCCGCCGCGCTCCCATTCGTCGTAGTCGGGCGAGAGTGCGGCGACGAACTGCGGCTGGAAGCGGAAACTATCCGCCGTGAACACGCCCTTGGCCAAGAACTGCAAGGCCGCGCGCTGCTTGGCGGGGTCCACCGGCGTGTAGGCGGCACGCTGCGTCGTGCCCGGCAGATCGCGCACCGTGTACATGCCGCCCACGTACTTGCCGACCAGTTCGGTGGCGCGGCCCAGTTGACGGAAACCGCTCAGCAACACGCGGCGCTGGCGCGTGGCTTCGTCACCCGGTTGCGGCGTGCGCTCTTGCACGCGCTGCCACAGCTCACGCGACAGCTGCAGCCGCTTGGCGTAGTAGGCCAGCGGGTCGTCGCCGAGGTCGAAGCGGTTCACCAGCGGGTCGATGCCGTCGTTGCCGGCAGCGCCGCCGGCTTCGGTGTCGTCGGCATAAGCCAGCAAGGGCTCGTTGCTGCGCGCCGCAATGCGCGCGAGGTCGGCGGCCTCGGTCGCGGGATCGAGCGGCTTGTAGGCGTACTCGATGGCCCAGTAGTCATAAGGCCCGAGCGTGGTGTTGTTGAGTTCGCCCTGCTTTTCGCCTCGCACGGCCAGGTTGAAGGCGTTGTAGTCCATCACCGAACCGGAGATGCCGTTCTTCTCGGTGAAAGCCTTGTCCTGCAGTTCGGCGCGGGTGACCACGGTCGACGCCTTGAAGTTGTGCTTGAGACCGAGCGTGTGGCCGACCTCGTGCGTGATGGTGTCCTTGATCACCGCCTGCACAAAGGCTTCGGCCTCGGGACCGTCGGGCTTGATGTCGCCCCGCGCCTCCATCAGGTCGAGCGCGAAGTCCATTTCGGTCACCGCCTCGTGGGCATAGTCGCAATAGGCCGCAGCCTGTCCATTGCGCCACGCCGACATCATCTGCACCATGCGCTGCTGCGTCGTCTGGCCCGCGTCTTCGACGATGAAGCGCCGCGAACTGCGGCCGAACACATCGCTCATCGCGATGTCGGCGTCGATGATTTCGCCGGTGCGCGGGTCGGTCTGGGACGGCCCGCGCGCAAAGCCGACATCGGACCCGACGAACCAGCGGATCGATGCGTGGCGTGCATCCATGTTGTCCCAATCGGCATCGTCGGGCTGCTGCTTGACGACGATGGCGTTCTTGAACCCGATCTTCTCGAATGCCTTGTTCCATTCCAGCACGCCGGCTTCGACGGACTTGCGGTAGCGCTCCGGAATGTTCCTGTCGAGCCAGTAGACGATCGGTTGCTTGGGCTCGGACAACGCGGCCTGCGGGTCGGCCTTTTCGAGCCGCCAGCGGTTCACGTAATGCACACGGGGGTTGGCCTTGAAGTCGGTGGTCAGGTCGGTGACGACGTCCGCAAAATAGCCGAGGCGCGGATCGGTCTTGCGCGGCGCCATCGGCGTTGCCGGCAGCTTCGTGAAGCTGTAGACGAAACCGACGAACATGCTGCGTGCATCGGGGGTGTTGGTCGGCGGCGGGGGCATGGGAACGGGGCTCGGCACCAAGGGCGGCGGCGGCAGCCGCGAGGTCGCGAAATGCAGCCGTGCGCTGACGGTCGTCAGATCGTCGGTGACGCGGATCTTCTCGAAGTACGAGTTGCCGCGGTCCAGCGAGAACGGCATGCGAAACGCCTGCTCGATGGCAGTGGAATACCCCGGCATGTCGGTCAGCAAGAAGCCGGCGTCGATCAATACCGACTTGCGCTCGGGGTGCGGTGCGCTGGCGATGGCCGCCGAACCCAGCAGGCTGTTCGAGAAGCCTTGTTCCACCGCGGCCTTCATCGCCGCCGTGGTGGCCACATAACTGGTGTTCAGCGCGATCAGCTGCATCTGGTTGGTGCCGATCTTGCGAAAGGCGGCGAGCCACGATGGCCCCATCTGGCTGGCGTACAGGCCGCGCTCACCGACCGAACTGGCTATGTTGACCGACAGCAGGAACGGCTCGTCCAGACGCGCCAGCGGAATCTCCAGCCAGATCTTGTCGTCCTTGCGCCAGACCGGAACGAAGCCGGTTTGCTGGGTGGCGCCTTTGATCACCTCGTCGAACGGCTTCAGCGCGCCCGGGTCCGGGCGGTTGCCGGCCATGACGCCGGAGGCCGCCGACGCCGCGGCCGCCGCAGCGATAGCGGCGGCGGCCGCCACGGGCGCCGGAACACTGGCCACATCGGTCAGCGAGGCCGGCGTGGTCGGTGCCGCAGCCGCACCGGACAGCCGCTTTGACGTGGCGCAGGCCTGGAGCAGCAGCGCCGCGATGACCAGCAGGCAGGTGGCGGCACGAAGCCGGGAAGGTGTCGAATCTTTCACGAAAAAATCCTTGGGCAGCCGGGCTGCCGATGAAAAACCAGAGCGAGAAGACAAGCACCAGGGCAGCATGGAAGTCTAGAGGCGACTCCCGGGGTCTTGGCAGGTGCAGATTGAGGTCATAGTGCGCACTCGCGCCGTCTGCGTGTGAACGCTAGACTGTTTGGCCGCCGCTGGCGCCGCGTTTCGAGCACGAATTGAGCCATCCAGTTCCATGATCACCCACCTGCTTTACCTGCACGGCCTGAAGTCATCGCCCCAGTCGGCCAAGGCGCGCCAGGTCGGCAACTGGGTGCAGCAACATGCGCCCCAGGTCACCTGGTGGTGCCCTCAGCTGCCGGCTTCGCCACGTGAGGCCGTGAGCAAGCTTCTGCGTGGTACGGCCGATTGGCCGAAGGACCGCATGGGCATTGTCGGCAGCTCGCTCGGCGGCTTTTATGCCACCGTGCTGGCCGAGCGCTTCAACTGCCCGGCCGTGTTGCTGAATCCCTCGGTCAATCCGGCAACCGATCTGGCGCGGCAGGTGGGCGAAAGCACCAGCTGGCACGGCGGCGAGCCGTTCGTCTTCCTGCCTGCGTACCTGGACGAATTGCGCGACATGACGCCGCAGGAGCTGAAGCACCTGGGCTGCTATTTCGCCATCATCGCCACCGGCGACCAGGTGCTGGACTGGCACGACATGGCCGCGCGCTACCGCGGCGCGCATCTGCGCATCGTCGAAGGCAGCGACCATTCGCTGTCCGACTTCGACGCGCACCTGCCGCATGTGTTGGAGTTTTTGCAGCTCGGGCCGGCGTCCTGAAGCAACGGCGCTTCAAGCGACAATCCGCGCCATGTATGCACTGTTTGAAGACGCCGGCAAATTCTTCGCCGGCCGCGTGATGTCCGAGGCCGACAATTCGATGCAAATCGAGCTCGACTCCGGCAAGCGCGTGAAAGCCAAGGCAGCCCATGTGCTGCTCACATTCGACAAGCCCGCTCCTGCTGAACTCGTGGCCGAGGGCCAGCGCCTG
>DASQOS010000456.1:0-4816 GCA_035644375.1 Rhizobacter sp. | reverse complement strand
AAACGACACCACGCCCACACGCACGCTGTGCGGCAGTTCGTTCAAGAAAGCCTTGGCAGCGTTCTGCGCGGCCGTGATGCGGTCGGGTTGCACGTCGGTCGCGCGCATGCTGCCCGACACATCCATCGCCAGGATGATGGTTTCCTCCTGCATCGGCAGCGTCAGCACCGCGGCAGGCCGCGCACTGGCCAGCAGCAGCGTGGTCAGCGCCATCAACAGCAGCGCCGGCGGCACGTGGCGGCGCCAGCCCGGGCCCTTGCCGAGCGCCTGTTTGACGATGGACAGGCTGGAGAACTGCAGGGTGTTTTTCTTGCGCCGGTGCATCAGCCACAGATACAGCAGCACGAGCACCGGCACCAGCAGCAGCAGCCACAGCAGGACGGGCCAGACGAAGGTCATGACAAGCTCTCGGACGAGTGCGACAGATGCCTCGGCAGACCGCCCGCCGCCAGCCGGCTGCGGTGCCGCCGCAGGTCAACGAAGCGCAGGAGGGTGTCGGTCAGGTCATCGTCGGTCGACAGTTCCAGCGTGTCGACGCCGGCACGCACGAAGCCGTTGCGCAGCTCGGTCTCGCGCGCATCGGCCAGCGCGGTGAAGCGCTTGCGAAACGCCGGGTCGTGCGTGTCGACCAGCAGCTGCTCGCCGGTCTCGGCGTCCTGCAGCGTCACCAGGCCCACGTCGGGCAATTGCATCTCCAGCGGGTCGTACAGGCGCACCGCCAGCACCTCGTGGCGCTGTGCCAGGCGCGCCAACGCGTCGCTCCAGCCAGGGGCGCTAATGAAGTCGGACACCACGAACACGGTCGAGCGTCTTTTCATCAGCGAGGCAGCGCCTTGCAGCAGATCGCGCAACTGGGTTTCTTGCGTGGCCTGCGGCGCGGCATGGGCGCGCATGCGCTGCAGCAGGTGCAGCACGTGCCCGCGGCCATTACCGGGCGGCAGCACCGCGTCGATCTGGTTGCCATAGAGCAGGGCGCCGACGCGGTTGCCATGACGCGTCAGCAGCCGGGCCAGCACCGCAACGAATTCGCAAGAGACCGAGCGCTTGCTGCGTTGCGCGCCGAAATCGACGCTGCCGCTCAGGTCCAGCACGAACCACGCGGTCATCTCGCGGTCTTCGGTGAACTGGCGCACGTAGGGGTGCTGCAGGCGTGCGGTGACGTTCCAGTCGATGTGGCGCACGTCGTCGTGGTGCTGGTATTCGCGCAGGTCGGCGAGGTCGAGCCCTGCGCCGCGAAACAGCGTGCGGTAGTCGCCCTGCAGCAGGCCATCGAGACGGCGGATCACGGTCCACTCCAGGCGCCGCAGCATGGTGTCGGATGAAACCGGTTCGGCAGCCCCGTCGGGGACAGGCGAACGCAGTTCGCCAGGGGGAGCGGCACCCGTTAGCGCGCGGGCCGAGCGCCGGGCCGCCCCAAGCCGGCCCGCCGTCCCCTCGGGGGACCGACCGAGGACACCCTCGGGCGAGGGGCTCAATTCATGCATGGTGCGCCATCGGTTTGTCGGGCTTGGCGATTTTTTCGACGATGCGCTGGATCAGGCGGTCGGCGGTCTGGGCGTCGGCCAGCGCTTCGTAGCTCAGCACCAGGCGGTGCCGCAGCACGTCGGCCACCAGGTCGAGCACGTCTTCGGGCAGCGCGTAGTTGCGCCCGCGCAGCATCGCGAGGGCACGCGCGCCTTCGATCAAGGCGATGGTGGCGCGCGGGCTCGCGCCGAAGCTGATGTACTTGGCCAGGTCGCCCAGGCCGTGGCGCGCCGGCGTGCGCGTGGCACCCACCAGCTTCACCGCGTATTGAATCAGCGACGGGTCGACGTAGATCTGGCGGCATTCATGCTGCAGCTCGGCGAGCTGGCCGATGCTGGCCACCGCGTTGACGACGGCGGCCTCGCCGGTCACGCGTTGCACGATCACGAACTCTTCTTCTTCGCTCGGGTAGTCGACCAGCACTTTCATCATGAAGCGGTCGACCTGCGCCTCGGGCAGCGGGTAGGTGCCTTCGGTCTCGATCGGGTTCTGCGTGGCCATCACCAGAAACGGCGCCGGCACCTTGTGCGTTTCGCCGGCGATGGTGACCTGGCGTTCCTGCATCACTTCGAGCAGCGCACTTTGCACCTTGGCCGGCGCACGGTTGATTTCATCGGCCAGCAGCAGGTTGGCGAACACCGGGCCGAGCGAGGTGGTGAACTCGCTGGTCTTCTGGTTGTAGACACGCGTGCCGACCAGGTCGGCCGGCACCAGGTCGGGGGTGAATTGAATGCGCTTGAAGCTGCCGCGCAAGGTGGTGGCCAGCGTCTTGACGGTGATGGTCTTGGCCAGGCCCGGCACGCCTTCCACCAGCAGGTGGCCTTGCGCGAGCATCGCCACCATCACACGTTCGAGAAAGCGGTCCTGGCCGACGACGACGCGTTTGACCTCATAGAGCACCTGCTCCATCAGCGTGGCAGTGGAAGTTTCCATAGGTGACCAGGTTCGTGAAATCAGAAAGGCGGCATGCCAGCCGCCGCCGCCGCATTTTCAATCGGCACGGCAAAACCGATGCCGAGGAAGGTGCGTGCTTCGGTGGGATTCAGGATGGCGGTGACGATGCCGACCACGCTGCCGTCCATGGTCACCAGCGGGCCGCCCGAATTGCCTGGGTTGGCGGCGGCGTCGAACTGGATCAGGTTGGTCAGCATGCGGCCCTGCGGCGCGCGGAACTCACGCTTCAGCCCCGACACCACACCGCCCGAGACCGAAGGGCCGATGCCGAACGGGTAGCCCACGGCAATCACCTCGTCGCCGGGCGCGAGGTCGGAGGTGGAGCGCATGGTGGCCGCCTGCAGGTCGTCGGGGATGCTGGTGGCGCGCAGCACGGCCAAGTCGTTTTCGGGCTGGACATTGACCAGCGTGGCTTCGGATTCATGGCCGTCGGCAAAGGTGACCCTCAGGCGCTTGGAGCCCACCACCACGTGCAGGTTGGTCAGGATGGTGCCGTTGTCGACGATCACCACGCCGGTCCCGGTGGAGTGCCGGTGCAGGTCGTCGGTGTCGGGTTGGTCGTGGCTCTTCTTGTCCTTGTCGGCGCGGGTCGGCTTGGCTGTCGGCGCCTCGTCGTCGTCATCGCCTTCGATCAACACTACCGAGGGTCCGATCGCCGCATAAGCCTTGGCGTAGGCCGATGGCAAGGGGTCTTTTTCGAGCGAATGGCGCACCGAGTTGTCGATGTCTTTTTGGGTCAGCGGCGGGCCGGGCGGGTTGACTGCCCGGTTGGCAAACAGGCCGGCAAACACCAGCAAGGCACCGGCGGCGAGCCACACGATGCGTTCGCGCCGGGCGGCCCAGCGCGAGGCCCTGGGTGCCGGCGAGGCGGCTTCGACGGCTGGGGCTGCGGCTTCATCCGAAGGCGGCAACGGGTCGGCCAGCGGCGGGGGCTCGCTGCGTCGTGGCGAGCGGCTGTAGAGCGGAGCCTGTCGCATGCCTTCCTCCTTCGAACGGGCCGAGCTTCAGCCCAAAAGAATCCGGATGTCCGAGGTTTACACCGTATCACGGCATCCAAATCCCTGCACGTGCATGATTGCCAACCATGTCCTGGATCGACACCCACTGCCACCTCGATGCGCCCGAATTCGACCTCGACCGCACGGCCGTGGTGCAGCGTGCCCGGGCCGCCGGCGTGACGCAATTGGTGTTGCCCGCGGTCGACGCGGCGCACTTCGGCGCCGTTCGGCGTTTGGCGCATGAACACGGCTTGGCCTACGCATTGGGCATCCACCCCCTGTGCGTGGACCGCGCGTTGCCGGCCGATTTGCAAAACCTGCGCCAGGCCCTGCACGAACACCGCGACGACCCGCGCCTGGTGGCCGTCGGCGAGATCGGGCTCGACCATTTCATCCCCGGGCTCGACCAAACCAAGGCCGAGCACTTCTATGTGGAGCAACTCAAGCTGGCGCGTGCTGCAGGCTTGCCGGTGATCCTTCACGTGCGCCGGTCGGCCGACAGCCTGCTCAAGCACCTGAGGCGCATTCCGGTGTGCGGGATCGCCCATGCATTCAATGGCAGCCTGCAGCAGGCGCAGGCGTTTCTCGATCTCGGCTTCAAGCTCGGCTTCGGCGGCGCGATGAGCTTCGAGCGTGCGCTGCAGATCCGCCGCCTGGCGCAGAGCCTGCCGATGAACGCCATCGTGCTGGAGACCGATGCCCCCGACATCCCGCCGCACTGGCTGTACCGCACGGCGGCGCAGCGCGCCGCAGGCGCCACGTCGCGCAACGAACCGAGCGAACTGCCGCGCATTGCCGACACCCTGGCCGGGCTGCGCGCATGGACACCGGAGCAAACCGCCCAGGTGAGCACCGACAATGCCCGGGCTGCACTGCCGCGCTTGGCGGCTCTGATGGACCATGCACCTGCCGAACCTTGAACTCCCGCCGTTGATCGGCCTGGCCCCCGTGATCGCTCCTGACACGCGCCTGTTGATGCTGGGCAGTTTCCCCGGCGTGGCCTCGTTGCAGGCCGGCCAGTACTATGCGCATCCGCGCAACCAGTTCTGGCCCTTGCTGTCGGCGCTGTGGGGTGTGGACTTGATGGCTTTGCCGTATCAGGCGCGCATGCAGGAGGTGCTGGCGCGCGGCATGGGGGTGTGGGACGTTTACGCCCATTGCCGCCGCGAAGGCAGCCTCGACAGCGCCATCCAGGAGGCGCAGTTCAACGACCTGGCCGGCCTGAAGAAACTGGCGCCGGCACTGCAGGCCATTGCCCACAACGGTGGTGAGTCAGCCCGCGCCATGAAGTTCACCCAGACGCTGGGCGTGGCCGTGGCGCGCCTGCCGTCCACCAGCCC
>DASQOS010000455.1:0-3534 GCA_035644375.1 Rhizobacter sp. | reverse complement strand
CGAGATACGTTCTGGACGCAAACGGCTGGTAGGCCTCGTCGATGACCACCAGACCCGGCGCCGCGGCGATGAGCTTGTCGATCACCGCGTCGTCGAACAAATTGGCGGTCGGGTTGTTCGGGTACGCGATGTAGATCAGCGCCGGCTGGTGCTGCGCGATGGCGTCCAGCATCGCCCTCTCATCGAGCTCGAAATCGCGGGTCAGATCGACCCCCACGAACTCCAAACCCTGCAAACGCGCCGACAGTTCGTACATCACGAAGCCCGGCGTCGGCGCCAGAACCTTGGCACCAGGAATGTCACAAGCCACACCCAGCAGGCTGATGATTTCGTCCGAGCCATTGCCCAGCAGCAGATCGAAACCCTCAGGCAGATTCACGTACGCCGCCAAAGCCGTGCGCAAGTCATCGATGCGCGAACCCGGATAGCGGTTCAGCGCGACCTGAGCCAAACGCGCACCCAGCTCGCTGCGCATCGCTTCAGGCAAGCGAAACGGATTCTCCATCGCGTCCAGCTTGACCAGGCCGTCGCTGTGCTGAACCACGTAGCCGTGCATGGCCTGCACGTCTGGGCGAATGTGCTTCTGGATCAGAGAAGAGAGTTTGCCGATGGAGCTCACGGTGACTTCGCTGTGCTTGCGCCGATGATATTCACGGCTTGAGTCGCATTTGAGCCGCCTGCGCATGGGCTTGCAGCCCTTCGCCCAGGGCCAACTCTGCAGCCACCAGGCCCAAGTTGTGCGCACCCGATCGAGTCACTTCGATCAGGCTGCTGCGTTTTTGGAAGTCATACACCCCGAGCGGCGACGAGAAACGCGCCGTGCCGGCCGTGGGCAACACGTGGTTGGGGCCCGCACAGTAGTCGCCCAGGCTTTCGCTGGTGAATGCACCCAGAAAGATCGCACCGGCATGCTTCAAGAGCGGCTCCCAGCGGTGCGGATCGTCCGAGCTGACTTCGAGGTGTTCAGGTGCGATGCGGTTGCTGATGTCGCAGGCCTCTTCCATGCTGCGCGTGAGGATCAGCGCTCCGCGGTCCTGCAGCGACGCACGGATCACGTCGCGTCGCGGCATGCCGGGCAGCAGGCGTTCGATCTCGGCCAACACGCGGCCGATGTAGCCGGCATCCGGGCACAGCAGAATGCTTTGCGCCATCTCGTCGTGTTCGGCCTGGCTGAACAAATCCATCGCCACCCAGTCCGCCGGCGTGCTGCCGTCGGCCAGCACCAGGATCTCGCTCGGGCCGGCAATCATGTCGATGCCGACCTGCCCGAAGACGCGCCGCTTGGCACTGGCGACATAGGCATTGCCCGGGCCGGTGATCTTGTCCACCGCCGGGATGCTGGCCGTGCCATAGGCCAGTGCGGCGACCGCCTGCGCGCCACCAATGGTGAACACCCGATCCACACCGGCCACGGCGGCGGCGGCAAGCACCATGGCGTTGCGTTCGCCTTGCGGGGTGGGCACCACCATGATGATTTCGCCGACGCCCGCCACCCTGGCCGGCACGGCATTCATCAGCACGCTGGAGGGATACGACGCCTTGCCACCCGGCACGTAGATGCCGACACGGTCGAGCGGCGTGACCTTCTGACCCAGCAGCGTGCCGTGTTCGTCCTGGTAGCTCCACGAGCGCCCACAGGCTTCGAGTTGACGCTGGTGGTAGTCGCGCACACGCAGGGCCGCGAACTCCAGTGCGCTGCGCTGGGCCGACGTGACGGCCGACAACGCCGCCTGCAACTCACGCGCCGTGATTTCGAGCGCCGACACCGAGGTGGCAGACAGCCCGTCGAAGCGCTGTGTGTACTCCAGCACCGCCGCATCGCCGCGCTCACGCACATCGGCAAGGATGGCGCTCACGCGTTCTTCAATCGCGTGGTCGGTCTCGGCCGACCCGTGCCGCAAACGCTCGAACTCGGCCTCGAAATTCGCTGCGCTGGTGACGAGTTGGCGGATGGCGACTGTCATGGCGTCAGGCGATGGCCGCGGCAATCGCGTCGATGAGGCGGCGCATCGGTTCGCGCTTGAGCTTCAGGGCGGCCTGGTTGACCACCAGGCGCGCCGAAATCTTCATGATTTCTTCGACTTCGACGAGGTGATTGGCCTTCAAGGTGCTGCCGGTCGAGACCAGGTCGACGATGGCATCGGCCAAGCCGGTCAAGGGCGCCAACTCCATCGAGCCATAGAGCTTGATGACGTCGACGTGCACGCCCTTGTCGGCAAAGTGATCGCGCGCGCAGCTGGTGTATTTGGTCGCCACACGAATACGCGAGCCCTGCTTCACCGCCGCCACGTAATCAAAATCAGCCCGCACCGCGACGCTCATGCGGCACTCGGCGATGTGCAGGTCGAGCGGCTGATACAGGCCTTGGCCGCCATGCTCCAGCAGAATGTCTTTGCCGGCCACGCCGAGGTCGGCGCCGCCGTACTGCACATAGGTCGGCACGTCGGTGGCGCGCACCAGCACCACGCGCACGCCAGGCTGGCTGGTGCCGATGATCAGCTTGCGCGATTTCTCGGGGTCTTCGAGCACCTCGATGCCGGCGGCCTTCAGCAGCGGCAGGGTTTCTTCAAAGATGCGTCCTTTGGACAGCGCCAAAGTAATCATGCCTTGACCCGCTCGATGTCCGCGCCGATGCCGCGCAGTTTGGCTTCCATCTGGTCGTAGCCACGGTCCAGGTGATAGATGCGATCGACCATGGTTTCACCGTCTGCCACCAGCCCGGCAATGACCAGGCTCGCGGACGCGCGCAAATCGGTGGCCATCACCGTGGCGCCCGACAGCCGGTCCACGCCTTGCATCACCGCAGTGTGTCCCTCGACATCGATCCTGGCGCCGAGCCGCACCATTTCATTGACGTGCATGAAGCGGTTCTCGAAGATGGTTTCGGTCACCCGCGCCGCGCCGTCGGCGATGGCATTCAAGGCCATGAACTGCGCCTGCATGTCGGTCGGAAACGCCGGGTACTCGCTGGTGCGAAAGCTCACGGCGCGCGGCCGGGTGTCGTTCTTCACGCGGATCCAGTCGTCGCCCGATTCGATGTGGATACCGGCTTCACGCAGCTTGTCGATGACCGCGTCCAAATGATCGGCACGCGCGCGGCGCAACACCACGTCGCCGCCGGTGGCCGCCACAGCGCAGAGGAACGTGCCGGCTTCGATGCGGTCCGGCACGATGCGGTGCGACACACCGTGCAAGCGCTCCACCCCTTGGATGCGGATCTTGCTGCTGCCATGGCCTTCGATTTTTGCGCCCATCGCGATCAGCATCTCGGCCAGGTCGGGAATCTCCGGTTCTTGGGCCGCATTTTCAAGCACGCTTGTGCCTTCTGCCAGCGTGGCCGCCATCAGCAGGTTTTCGGTGCCGGTCACCGTCACCATGTCGGTGGTGATGCGTGCACCCTTCAGGCGCTTGGCCTTGGCGAGGATGTAGCCATGCTCGACCCGGATCTCGGCGCCCATGGCCTGCAAGCCCTTGATGTGCTGGTCCACCGGCCGCGAGCCGATCGCACAACCACCGGGCAAGGACACCGTGGCT
>DASQOS010000454.1:0-2178 GCA_035644375.1 Rhizobacter sp. | reverse complement strand
GCGTGCGACGCGGCCGTTTCAACGATGGCCTTGTAATCGGCCGAGAGGCTCTCCCAGACCTTGGTGTTGATGAAGAAGTCGAGCTGCGGACCGCCTTCCCACCAGCCCGGGTAGTAGTAGAACGGTGCGATCTTGTTGAAGCCGAGCTTCAGGTCGTCGTACGGTCCGACCCACTCGGCCGCATCGATCGTGCCTTTCTCCAGGGCCGGGTAGACCTCGGGGCCGGCCAAGGTTTGCGGCACCATGCCAAACGGTTCGAGCACCTTGCCGGCAAACGGGTTGGTGCGGAACTTCAGGCCCTTCAGGTCGGCAACCGTCTTCACCTCCTTGCGGAACCAGCCGCCCATCTGCGCGCCGGTGTTGCCTGCCGGGAAGCTGATGATGTTGTACTTGGCATAGAACTCGCGCATCAGCGTCAGCCCGTTGCCTTCGTACATCCACGCCGTCATCTGGCGCGAGTTCAGGCCGAAGGGAATCGCACAACCGATGCAAAAGACCTCGCTCTTGCCATAGAAGTAATACGGCGCGGTGTGTGCCATCTCCACCGTGCCGTTCTGCACGCCATCGACCACACCGAACGGCGGCAACAACTCGCCGCCGGCATGCACCGAGATCTGGAACTTGCCCCCGGTCATGTCGCCCACCTTCTTCGCGAACACCTCAGCCGTGCCGTAAATCGTGTCCAGCGATTTCGGAAAGCTCGACGCCAAGCGCCAGCGGATGTTGGCTTGCGCATGCACGACTGCCGGTGCAACACCCGCCGCCAGCACACCCGCGAGTCCGGTCTGCCGAATAAAGGAACGACGTTCCATGCGAGTCTCCTGAGAATTGAGTCCACATGATTCTAGGAGCGCGAA
The DNA here is from genome assembly GCA_035644375.1 of Rhizobacter sp. Lineage (GTDB taxonomy): Bacteria > Pseudomonadota > Gammaproteobacteria > Burkholderiales > Burkholderiaceae_C > Rhizobacter. The sequence goes on along the minus strand of DASQOS010000454.1, from coordinate 1,321 downwards.
GATGCCTAAGGTGTTCTCTGCGCGAGCGAAGCGAAGTGCTCATCAAGCAACGCCCGCGGATCCGGCTCTGCCGGTCCAAAGGGTGGCGCCCCTTGGGGGCAGGAGCGACAGCGACTGGGGGGCTCTACAACCCAGCAATCTTCATGCGATCGATGAGCACCGAGCCGATCGTCTTGGTCCCCATCGTGTAGGTGTCGGCGCCAACGGCCACGATGCCCTTGAACATGTCGCGCAAATTGCCTGCGATGGTGATCTCGTGCACCGGGTAGGCAATGCGGCCGTTCTCGACCCAGAAGCCGGCGGCGCCGCGCGAATAATCGCCCGTCACGTAGTTGACGCCCTGGCCCATCAACTCGATGACGAACAGGCCACGGCCGAGCTTCTTCAGCATCGCGTCGAGGTCGTCACCGGCTTGCGTCAGGCGGCTCGTCAGTTGCAGGTTCTGCGACCCGCCGGCATGCCCGGTGGTGCGCATGCCCAGCTTGCGCGCCGAATAGCTGGACAGGAAATAGCCCTGCACCACCCCGGCGGTGAGCACCTCGCGCACCCGCGTGACCACGCCTTCATCGTCGAACGGCGCACTGCCCTTGGCGCCCTTGATGTGCGGGTCTTCGTGGATGTCGATGTGCTCGGGCAGCACCTGCTTGCCGAGACTGTCGAGCAAGAAGGTGGACTTGCGGTACAGCGACCCGCCGCTGGTGGCCTGCACATAACCGCCGAGCAGGCCCGCAGCCAGCGTCGATTCAAACAGCACGGGCACTTCACAGGTCTTGATCTTGCGCGACTTCAAACGCGACAGCGCGCGTTCGGCGGCATATCGCCCCACCGCTTCGGGTGCCGCCAGCTCGCTGGGCGCACGCATCGACGAGTACCAGGAATCACGCTGCATGTCGTCGCCAGTGCGCCCCGACAGCGACGCGATCGGCGCGACCGACAATGAATGACGCGAACTCGCGTAACCGCCGCGAAAACCACGGCTGTTGGCGGCAAAGAAGTGCGACTGCTGCGCCGAAACACCCGCTCCTTCGGAATTGGTGATGCGCCGGTCGGTGGACAGCGCCGCCGCTTCGCAGCGCGTGGCAATGACCACGGCGTCGGCCGCATCGATGGGCCAGGGATGAAACAGCTGCAGATCGCGTTGTGCGTCTTGGCCCAGCGCCAGATCGGCTTCATCGGGCAGGCCTGCGGCCGGGTCTTCGGCGGTGAAACGCGCGATGTCGTAGGCCGCCTGCACTGTCTGCGCAAGCGCCGGCAGCGAAAAATCAGACGTGCTCGCGTTGCCGCGGCGCTGGCCGAGATACACCGAGACGCTCATGGATTT
>DASQOS010000453.1:0-5585 GCA_035644375.1 Rhizobacter sp. | reverse complement strand
CAAGCGCAGCCCCTGCCACGCGCGCTGGGCGCGGCCCGTCACCAGCGTGGCCGGCAGCGGCGCCGGCAAGGGCGGACGCAAGGTCTCTTCCGGACGTGCCAGGCCACGGGCCGGCTCGGCCTCGGCGTGTTCGCTCACAGCCGGTACTTCGTGGAAAAGGCGTTGCATGGCACTGGGCATGGTGGGCTCCCGCAGGGTCAGAGGCCGGCCGCGGCGGCGAGCGCCTCGGGGTAGGTGGCGAGTCGGCCGCCAGAGGCTGTGGCTTCGGCCTGCGCGTCTTTCTTCAGCAGAAAGGGCACGATCACCGGCTTCTTCGGGTTGCCGGTGTTGACGGCATAGAAGGCCTTGTCGGCGAACAGCTTGATGCCCAAGGTCTTGTCGTTGAGGTAGGCCACACGCACCCTCTTCTTCTCGCCCTGCGCCTTGTTGATCGCCGCCAGCGTGCAGAGGGTGGACGAATAGGCCGCGATCGGCGCGCCGTCTAGCCACACCTCACCGGCCTCTTTCGGCCGCGTGATCGGTGTCTTGCACAGGCTGTCGGTGCCGCCCACGTCGTAGTTGGCCAGCGTCTGCTTCTGGGTGTCGTAGTCGAGCTTCAGCTCCTTGTAGGCCTGGCGCACATAGGTCTCGTCGACCCAGGCGTTGATGTCGAGCGGCTTGACGCGGTTGAGCCGGGTCAGCACCTCATGGCCGGTCTTGATGGTGTCGAGCCACAGCGGCTTGATCGTCGGGTCGAGCGTGTGGATGCCGCCCGGGCCGAGGTAGAGGTAGGCGACCTCTTTCTCGATCTTGGTCCACTCCTCGATCTTCGCGGCCGCGGCCGTCGGGTTGCTGCGCACCCAGGCGTCCGCCTCGATCAGCGCCTTGATGTAGGCGACGATGACCTCGGGGTACTGCGTGGCAAATTCCTTGCGCACCACCACGCCGTGGAAGGTCGGCACCTTGGTCTCGGCACCGTCGAAGATCTTGCGGGCGAAGCCGCGGTAGGGCAGCAGGTCGGCGAAGGGCACGAAGTCGGCGTGCGCGTCGATCTTCTTTTCCTGCAGGTTGGTGGTGCCGACCTCGGGGCTCTGGCTGACCAGGCTCCAGTAGTCGTCCTTCCAGCCGCGTGTCTGCATCGCCTGCAGCACCATGCCGTGCGCCGCCGAGCCGAAGGGCACTGAAATGAGCTTGCCCTTCAGGTCGGCCAGCTCGTAGTACGGCGAGTCCTTGTGCACCACGATGCCGTTGCCCGAGCCGAAGGCGTTGTAGGCAATGATGGCCACCAGCAGCGTCTCGTTGCCCGGCTGCGCCTGGCTGGTCGCGCCATTCACCAGCAGCGGGTAGTCGCCCATCATGCCGATCTGCAGCTTCTTGGCCATCATGCCGTTGGTGATCGGCGGGCCCGAGGTGAAGTTCTGCCAGTCGAGCTTGAAGTCGATGTCCTTGTACTTGCCGGTCTTGGGCAGGTACTTCTCGATCAGCTTCATCTCCTTCAGCACCACGCCGCCGGTGACGGTGTTGGTGGTGGTGTTCTGCGTGCCGATGCTGATGACCACCTCCTGCCGCGCCAGGGCCGGCAGTGAACAGGCCAGCAGCAGCGCCGCGCAGGCGTGCAAGACGATTTGTTTCATGAACAGGTGCTCCGGAAAAGTGGGAAGGCGTTCATCTCCTCAGCGTGCAAGACGGGTTCCACGGCGGGTGGTCTCTGCTGCGCTCGCGGCGCGCCTGTCTTGTCGGGTCTCATGCGGGCTCCGTCAGCTGTTCGAGCTTGGCGGTGACCGATGCCCATTCCTCGGCATCGGGCAAAGGCTCGCGTGACTGGCTGATCACCGGCCACTGCGCGGCATAACGGGCATTCAGTTCGATGAAGCTTTCTTGCCCGGCGGGTACATCGGTGTCGGCGACGATCGCACCGACCGGGCACTCGGGCACGCAGACAGCGCAGTCGATGCACACCGCTGGATCGATCACCAGGAAGTTCGGGCCTTCATGGAAGCAATCGACCGGGCACACCGTCACGCAGTCGGTGTACTTGCAGCGGATGCAGGCTTCGGTGACGACGAAGCTCATGACGCACTCCCTTCGACGCGTGCCTTTTGCGTCAATCCGATGGACGTCAACGCCAGCCGTGCGAGCTTGCGAACATCAGGGTCGGGATCGGCCAGCGCAGCTTCGAGCGGCGCGATGGCGCGCGTGTCGCCGATCTCGCCGAGCGCGATCACCGCTTCTTTGCGCAGGTTGCTGATGCTGTGCGTCAGCGAAGCCACCAGCGACGGCAGGCCGGCCTCGGCCTTCAGCAGCCCGAGGCTGCGCGCGGCCTTCACCCTCACCTGCCAATAATCGTCCTGCATCGCACGCACGAGGTCGGGGATGGCCAGCGTGAGCCGCAGCTTGCCGAGGGTCTGCGCGGCTTCGTCGCGCACCATCCAGCCGCTGTCGGTCAGCGCGCGGGTCAAGGCCGGCAGCACGCTGACGCTGGTGGCGTAACCCAATGCACCGACAGCGATGCGGCGCACCTCGACATCCGGGTCGTTGGCTGCCACCTCGGCCAGGTCGCCGATGGCGGCCGGATCCTTCAGGTAGCCGAGCACGCCGACCGCTTCGCGGCGCACTGCGGCTTCGGGGTCGCGCAGCGATTGCATCGCCGGGGCAAAGGCTTGCGGCGAGCGCAGTGCACGCACCGCGTGAAAGGCCAGCGCGCGCACTTCGGCGGGCCCACCCTGCAGCATCGGCAACAACGGGGCCGCCGATTCGGTCTCTTTCAGTTCGGCCAGCACCTCGCCGGCGGCCTTGCGCACGCCGGCGTCGGCATCCAGCAGCATCGGCGCCAGGGCTTGCACGACCTCGGGTTCTTCAAAGCCTTCGAGCGCGCGGACCGCCTCGGTGCGCACCGAGGCATCGCTGTCGGCCAGGCGCGGCAACAGCAGCGGCACGATGTCGTCTTCGTCGCTGTACGGCAGGTCGATCACCGCGAGGCGGCGCACCGTCGCATCGGTGTCGACCAGGCGTTCGGCCAGCGTGTGGAGTCCGGTGTCCATGGTCGGCCTTTCAGCGCAGCAGGTAGGGAATGTCGACGGTGACGGCGCCGGTCGGGCAGTCCTGCTCGCACGGCAGGCAGTACCAGCACTCGTCGAACTTCATGTAGGCCTTCTTGCTCAGCATGTCGATGGCCAGCACGTCGAGCGGGCAGACGTCGACGCAGACGGTGCAGCCCTTCTCGGCGATGCACTTGGATGCATCGACACGGACCGGGACTTGGGTGATGGTGGTGGCAAGGGTCATGGGTTTTCTCCTCGGGTCAGGCGGCCACGGCGGTCGGGGCGACGCGCAGGCGTTGGTAGGCGGTGCGTTCTTCGTCGTCGACCGGCACGATGTAGGGCTCGACGGCCTTCTTGCGCAACGCCATCTGGCCGTCAGCGCCGCGGCTCAGCAGCGAATGGCAGAACCAGTTCGCGTCATCGCGTTCGGGGTGGTCGACGTAGTGGTGGTACAGGCCCCAGCGGCTCTCGGTGCGGAACATCGAGGCGTGCGCCGCCATCTCGGCACAGTCGAGGATCGAATGCGCCTCCATCGCGCGCATCAGCTCGTGCGGGTTGCCGGCCGACATCGATTGCATGTCCTCGCGGATCTCGGCGAAGCGGCGCAAGCCGATCTGGTACTTGCTGGTGACCTTCGGCGGCTGCAGGTAGTCGTTGACCAGGCGGCGCGTCTTGTATTCGATCTGGTACGGCGTCAGACCGCCGCTGAGTTCGAGCGGCGCGCGGATGCGTGCGCTTTCCGCCGCCTGTGCTTCGGCATCGGGCGTCGCGTGGCCGACTTCGGCGCAGTACGACGCGGCGTTCTCGCCGCACAGCTTGCCGTAGACGAAGGCGCCGAGCATGTAGTTGTGCGGCACGCTGGCGCAATCGCCAGCGGCGTAGAGGCCCTTCACCGAGGTTTCGCCGCGCGCGTTGATGTGGATGCCCGAGGCGCTGTGCCCGCTGCAAAAGCCGATCTCCGAGATGTGCATCTCGACCATCTGCTTGCGGTAGTCGTTGCCGCGCTTGTCGTGAAAGCGCCCGCGGCTCGGGCGTTCGTTGCTGTGCAGGATGGTCTCGATCTCCTGGATCGTTTCTTCGGCCAGGTGGTCGAGCTTGAGGAACACCGGGCCGTTGCCGCTCTGCAGTTCGTTGTAGAACTCCTGCATCATCTGGCCGCTCCAGTAGTCGCACTCGATGAAACGCTCGCCCTTCGAGTTGGCGGTGTAGCCGCCGAGCGGGCCGGTGACATAGGCGCAGGCCGGGCCGTTGTAGTCCTTGATGAGCGGGTTGATCTGGAAGCATTCGAGGTTGGCCAGGTCGGCGCCCGCGTGATAAGCCATCGCATGGCCGTCGCCGCTGTTGGTCGGGTTTTCGTAGGTGCCCATCAGGTAGCCCGACGCGGGCAAACCCAGGCGGCCGGCCGCGCCTGTGGAGATGACCGCGGCCTTGGTGCGGATGACGTACAGCTCGGCGCTGCGGCAGTCGAAGCCCATCACCGCGGCCACAGCGCCATCGGGACCGGTCAGCACACGCGTCACGACGACACGGTTGGTGATCTCGACGCGGGCGCGCTTCAGCTGGCGGTACAGGATGCGCTTCATGTGGTGCCCCTCGGGCATCGGCAGCACGTAGGCGCCCAGGTGATGCACCTTGCGCACCGAGTAATCGCCGGTCTCGTCTTTCTCGAACTTGACACCCCAGCGGTCGAGCTCCTGGATCATGTCGAAGCTGCCCGAGGCGTAGGCCATCACCGCTTCCTGGTCGACGATGCCGTCGTTGGCGACGGTGATCTCCTTGACGTACTGCTCGGGCGTGGCGTGGCCCGGAATGACGGCGTTGTTCAGCCCGTCCATGCCCATCGAGATCGCGCCGCTGCGCTTGACGTTGGCCTTGTCGATCAGCAGCACGCGCAGCTTCGGGTTGCGTTCCTTGGCTTTCACTGCCGCCATCGGGCCACCGGTGCCGCCGCCGATGACGACGAGGTCGAACTCCAGGTCAATGGTCTTCATGCTTTTCTCCGTTCGGCCCGCCCGGTCACCGGGCGGGCCAGTCTAGAAACCCCGTCGGCGGGGGACAACTGACGATTCCGCACATGCTTATTCGCTCTGCGCCGGCAACGCTCAGGTGCGGTCGATGCGGAGCCGGTACTGGAAGGCATCGCCGCGGTAATAAAGGAACTCGAAGTCGATCGGACGATCGTCTGCATACGTCAGCCGCTCGATGCGCAGCAGCGGCGAGGCTTCGGCGAGGCGCAGCTGGCGCGCCAGGAAGTCGTCGGCCGAGATCGCCTCGATCTGCAGGTCGGCGTGCGTCAGGTGCAGGCCGAAGTCGTTCTCGAGGATCACGAACACGTCGCGCGTCGCCAGGTCTTCGTGCGCCAGCCGCTCACCGAGGGCGATCGGGAAATAACTCTGGTCGACCGAGATCGGCTCGCGGTTCAGGTAGCGCAGCCGCTGGATCTCGCAGACCGCATCGCCCGGCTTGAGCTGAAGGCGGCGCGCGACGACCTCGCTGGCCGCGACCTGACGTGTGCTCAGTACCTGCGAGAAGGTCTCGTGACCCGACGGCCCCATCGCTTCGCCG
>DASQOS010000452.1:0-8754 GCA_035644375.1 Rhizobacter sp. | reverse complement strand
GACCTGCCCGACGCCCGCGTCGGCCAAATCAGACGGCACATCTTTCGCCTGCAGCAAGGCCAGGGTATTCGGCGGGCATTGCCAGACGTCGTGCGGGTGCTCGATCAAGGCCAGTGCCAGGGTGCTGACGGCGCCCTGCTCGGTCAACGCAAGTGCGCGACGCATCACACGCAGATCGCCGAGCACCACGGCGCCATGCGCACCGCCGCTGCGGAAAGCCTTGGCAATGATTTCCGGCCCGATGCCGCAGGCGTCACCCTGCGTGATCAACAGCGGCAGCGGGTGGATTCCGTCACGGGTCATTGGCGCGTCCGTCCATTTGCCCATCAGGCGGGGTTGTCGATCTCGATGAACTGATGTTCCAGCCCGAACCTTTCAGCCGCATGGGCTGCCAGGGCCTGCGCGCCAAAGCGTTCGCTGGCATGGTGGCCGCAGGCCAGGAAAGCCACGCCGGTTTCGCGCGCCAGGTGCGCCTGCGGTTCCGAAATCTCACCGGTGATGAAGGCGTCGGCACCGGCCGCGATCGCGGCTTCGAAGTAGCCCTGGGCACCGCCTGTGCACCAGGCCACACGGCGGATCGTGCGGCCGGGTTCGCCTTCCACCACCACCGGTGTGCGTCCCAGGCGAAACGTCAGCAAGGCGCCAAGCGCGGCCGTGCTCAAAGCTTGACCCGGCGTGCCGATGAAGCCCAGGTCTTGTTCGCCAAAGCGGCCCTGGGCCACGAACTTCAGCCGGTTGCCGAGCTGGATGTTGTTGCCGAATTCGCCATGCGCATCCAGCGGCAGGTGGTACGCAAACAGGTTGATCTGATGCGCCAGCAACAGCTCCAGCCGCCCCTTCAACCAACCCGTCACGCGGCCATCCTGCCCCTTCCAGAACAGGCCGTGATGCACCAGCAGCGCATCGGCTTGCTGCGCCACGGCGGCCTCGATCAAGGCCAGGCTGGCGGTCACCCCCGAGACGATCTTGCGTACCTCGGGTTTGCCCTCGACCTGCAGGCCGTTCGGCCCATAATCCCGAAAACGGCCCACGTCCAGCAAGGTGTTCAGATAGGACTCGAGCTCGGTGCGTAAGGTCATGGAACAGGATCTCGTTTGATGCGCAAGACTTGGCTCATTTTCTCCCAAGCGGTGACCGTGGCAATTGCCGTCATGTTCGTGGTGGCCACGCTGAAGCCCGAATGGCTGGGACGCGGCGGCAGCGGCTTGCCCAGCATCGTGTCCATCAACCAGGCGCCGCCCGCGGCCGCCGTGCTGCTGCCCGCCGGCACGGTCAACAGCTACAGCGCAGCCGCGCGCCGCGCCACGCCTGCGGTGGTCAGCATCACCGCCAGCAAGACGCCACAGAACAGCCCGCACAACAACGACCCGTGGTTCAAGTTCTTCTTTGGCGACCCCGGCCCCGGCCCCGGCCCGCGTCAGCAGCAGGCCCAGGTCGGCCTGGGTTCGGGTGTCATCGTGTCGCCCGAAGGTTATCTGCTGACCAACAACCACGTGATCGACGGTGCCGACGACATCGAGGTGCTGCTCGCCGACGGACGCCGGGCCCAGGCCAAGGTGGTCGGCACCGATCCCGAAACCGATGTGGCGGTGTTGAAGATATCGCTGGACAAACTGCCGGTCATCACCTTCGGCAATGCCGAGAACCTGCAGGTCGGCGATGTGGTGCTGGCCATCGGCAACCCGTTCGGCGTGGGCCAAACGGTCACCTCGGGCATCGTCAGTGCCCTCGGGCGCAACCAGCTCGGCATCAACACCTTCGAGAATTTCATCCAGACCGATGCAGCGATCAACCCTGGAAATTCCGGCGGCGCGCTGGTCGACACCGCGGGCAATCTGCTGGGCATCAACACGGCGATCTACTCGCGCAGCGGCGGCAGCCTGGGCATCGGCTTTGCCATCCCGGTGTCCACTGCCAAGCAGGTGATGCAAGGGCTGATTCGCGACGGCCAGGTCACACGCGGCTGGATCGGCGTCGAGCCGCGGGACCTGACGCCCGAGATCGCCGAAACCTTCAACCTGCCGATCACGCAGGGCGTGCTGATCACCGGCGTGCTGCAAAGCGGCCCCGCCAGCGCGAGCGGACTGCGGCCCGGCGACGTGGTGGTGAAGGTGGCCGACGCACCGGTCGTCAACACGGTGCAGTTGCTCAGCGCGGTGGCCGCGCTCAAGCCGAAAGAGCCGGCCGTCATCGGCATTCAGCGCGGCAACAGGGCGATCGATTTGAAGATCACGGTGGGTCAGCGACCGAAAGCGCCGGTGCGGCGCGAGCAGTAGCGGCACGCCGGGTGCACCCGATGCCACGGGCTCAACCCTTGGCGTCAGACGCTTCTTCGGTGGGTGCCTGGGTATGCCGTATGAAAATCTTGGCCGACCAGATGCCGATTTCGTACAGCAAGCACATCGGTATCGCCAAGGACAGCTGCGACACCACGTCGGGCGGCGTGATGACGGCGGCGATGATGAAGGCGAGGACGATGAAATAGGCACGGAAAGCCTTCAGTTTCTCGATGCTCACCAGGCCGATGCGGGCCAGCACCACCACCACCACGGGCACCTCGAACGCGGCGCCGAAGGCGATGAACATGCTCATCACGAAACTGAGGTAGGCCTCGATGTCGGGCGCCGCCGTGATGCTCTTGGGCGCAAAGCTCTGGATGAAGGCAAACACCCTGCCGAACACGAAGAAGTAGCAGAACGCCACACCCACGATGAATAGCAAGGTGCTGGACACCACCAGCGGCAGCACCAGCTTCTTTTCATGCAGATAGAGTCCGGGCGCGATGAAAGCCCAGACCTGGTACAGCACCACCGGCAACGCAAGCATGAACGCGGCCAGCAGCGTGATCTTCAACGGCACCATGAAGGGAGATATCACGTTGGTGGCGATCAACGTGGCGCCCTTGGGCAGGTTGGCCACCAGAGGTTGTGCCAGCAAGTCATACAACGCGCCGGGGCCGGGCCAGAAGGCCAGCACCGCGAAGCACACCCCGATGGCGATGACCGCTCGGATCAGCCGGTCGCGCAGCTCGATCAGGTGGGCGACAAAGGGCTGTTCGGTACCTTCCAGTTCTTCGGAACCGGGCTTGTCAGAACGCATGGGGACTCGGCAATTCAGGAGGAGGTGGAACGCGGTGGCCGAAAGCGCGCCACGCGCGCGGCGCCCGATTGGGCTTTGCCGCGAATCCCGTGGCGCTGCTTGTACCAGTGCGGCATCGCGCCGCGCTTCAAGCGCCAATTCTTCTTCGGGTGTTTGTAGCCGAAGGAGGAGCCCGATTCACTCGGCTCGTCTGCATTTGGCGGCGCCAGTTCGTCGTGTCCCGTCCAGGCGTCTTCAAGGCCAGCCGTCGTTTGGTGGATTTCATGGGACACCGACTTCTCGACATCACGCGCGGCATCTTCAAACTGGCCCTTCATCTTCTGAAGCTCTTCCAGTTCGATCGACCGATTGACCTCGGCCTTCACGTCGGCCACATACCGCTGCGCTTTACCAAGCAAGTGCCCCACGGTCCGCGCCACCCGCGGCAGCCGCTCCGGCCCGATGACGATCAACGCCACCGCGCCGATCAGCGCCAGCTTGTCGAACCCCAGATCAATCACTACCCACTCCCAACGCGGGCCCGCACAAGCGAAGCGACGTGCCCATCAAGCCACGCCCAAGGGTCCGGGTCCCCCGGCCCAATGGGTGGGCCTTGCAGGCCGCGTCGGGCGAGGACGCCCGACCCCTCGCCAAGCACAACCCGTCCACGGGACGGGTTGTGTCCGGGCTCGGCCCCTTGGGGGCAGGAGCGAAGCGACTGGGGGGCCCATTCACTTCGTCTTGACTTCCACATCCACCGTGTTTGCGTCGTTGACCTTGTGCGTCGTGACCTGCTGCGCAGGAGGCACCGGGTCGTTGCTGGCGGCGCCGTCTTTCATGCCGTCCTTGAACCCTTTGACAGCGCCCCCGAGGTCCGAGCCGATGTTCTTGAGCTTCTTGGTGCCGAAAATCAGCACCACGATGGCGAGCACGATGAGCCAATGCCAAATGCTGAATGAACCCATGATCTTTCTCCTTACTGCGAGTAGCGAAGTTTAGGTGACGGCCCGTCACGACGTTGAATTCAACCCTTGCGCCAAGGCCGCGGACCGCCAATGACATGCAGGTGCAAGTGAGCCACCTCCTGACCACCATCCTCGCCGGTGTTGACGATGGTGCGAAATCCGTTGTTGGCCCCTTGCTCGCGCGCCAGCTTCGGGGCCAGCGCCAGCATGCGACCGAGCACGGCCTGGTGCTGTTCCGGCGTGATGTCATAAAGGGAACTGACGTGCGCCTTGGGAATGATCAAGAAGTGAACCGGCGCCCACGGCGCAATGTCGTGGAACACCAGCAGTTCTTCGTCCTCGAAGACCTTGCGGCAAGGAATCTGGCCAGCAACGATCTTGCAGAAAATGCATTCGTGGCTCATGAACCTGTGTCCCTCATGCGGGCATGGGCGCGTTGGCGTTGAGGTTCACCCATCCGCGGACCACGCGGTAGAGGAACCAGATGGAGATCAGGCCCCAGGCGATCCAGCCCGGAAACACGAAAAAGAACCACAGCGGGATCGTGACCAAGTACAGCGCGCCGGCCCACAGAACCGAGCGAATGCGCCAGCGAAAGTGCGACTCCTGCCACGTGCCGGCCGCCTCGTCCTTTTTCACCAGATCCAGGATGAACGCCACGATCAGCAGCGCCACGCCGGGCTGCGCACCGGGCAGCACTGCGCCCAGCGCCACGATGGCATGCAGCAAATAACTCACGTGTCCGAGCGTTTTCAGCGCGCGCTCTTTCTCGTCCATGTCAATGACCTGATTCATGTCCCATCCGCATCGCGGCTCTGCATTTTCCGAGCCGCAAACTCTTCCAGCCCTGACAAACCCTCGCGCCGCTCCAACTCCTGCAACACATCGGCAGGTTTCAGGCCATAGGCGCTGAGCGCGATCATGGAATGGAACCACAAGTCCGCCACTTCGTAGACGATCTTCTGCTTGTCACCGTCTTTGCCGGCCATCACGGTCTCGGTCGCTTCTTCGCCGATCTTCTTCAGGATCGCGTCATGGCCTTTTTGAAACAAGCGCGCGACATAGCTCGTGTCGGGATCGCCGAGCTTGCGCAACTCGATCACCTCGGCCAAACGCGCCAGCGTGTCATTGCCGCTCAGAATTGACTTGGCTGATTGGCTCATTTATAGATGCGCTCCGGATCTTTCAAGACAGGCTCGACGGCGTTCCAGACACCGTCCTGGTAACGCTGGAAGAAACAGCTGTGCCGCCCGGTGTGACACGCAATGCCGGGTTCGTGTCCGAGCTGCGTCACCTTCAACAGCAGCACGTCGTTGTCGCAGTCCATGCGCATCTCATGCACTTTCTGAATGTGGCCGGACTCCTCGCCCTTGTGCCACAACCGGTTGCGCGAGCGGCTCCAGTACACCGCCTCACCGCGCTCGGCGGTTTGGAGCAGCGCCTCTCGGTTCATGAAGGCGAACATCAGCACATCATTGGAGCCGATTTCCTGTGCAATGACGGGCACCAAACCTTGCGCGTCCCACTTGATTTCGTCGAGCCAGTTCACAATCTTGTACCCCCACGTAGGCCACCACCGCAGCCTGCCCCGCAAGGTCAGTGTAGCAATCACCCCTGGTGCGTCGCACCGACAAAACCTCGTTCCTCGGCAAACCATTGCAGCACCGGGATCGTGCCTGGCAGCACTGGCCCGACGGCAACCGGCAGCGTCTGCCAGGCCATGGTTTGCCGCTCGCGCATCTCGAAGTGGCCGCTCCAGTCGAACACTTTGCAAAAGTGCAGGCGCACCAAGGCGTGCGGGTAGTCGACCATCTCGACCTTCCAGGGCAGGACCACACCGATGCAAATGCCCAGTTCTTCTTCCAGTTCGCGACGCAAGGCCTGCTCCACGGTTTCACCCGCTTCCAGCTTGCCTCCAGGGAACTCCCAATAACCGGCGTACACCTTGTCTTGGGGACGCGACGTGAGCAGAAAGCGTCCTTCGCTGTCGACCAACACGCCGACGGCCACATCGACAGGCGTCCGGTCTCCCGACCCAAGCGCCGCCATCACGCGTGGCGTCCAGCGAAGTCCTTGGCAAACTGGAACGCCACGCGGCCCGAGCGGGAGCCTCGTTCCAGCGCCCACACCAGGCTTTCCTGCCGTGCAGCCTCAATGGCTTTTTCGCTGACGCCGGACCCACGCAGCCACTGCGCGACGATGGCCAGGTACTCGTCCTGGCTGAACGGATAGAAGCTGACCCACAGGCCGAAGCGCTCGCTCAGTGAAATCTTTTCTTCGATCACTTCGCCCGGGTGTATCTCGCCGTCTTCGGTGTGCTTGTGGCTGAGGTTGTCCTTCATGTACTCAGGCAACAGGTGGCGCCGATTGCTCGTGGCGTAGATCAGCAGGTTGTCGGACGACTGCGATACCGAGCCGTCGAGGATCGACTTCAGCGCCTTGAAGCCGGGCTCGCCTTCGTCAAAACTGAGGTCGTCGCAAAACACGATGAAGCGCTCCGGCCGCTCGGCCACCAGGTCGACGATGTCCGGCAAATCCACCATGTCGGCCTTGTCGATCTCGATCAACCGCAGGCCCTGAGGCGAAAACTCGTTCAAACAGGCCTTGATCAACGAACTCTTGCCAGTGCCGCGCGCCCCGGTCAGCAACACATTGTTGGCGCCTTGCCCGGCGACGAACTGGCGCGTGTTGCGCATCAGGCGTTCTTTTTGCGGCTCCACTTCCACCAGGTCCTTGAGGTGGATCGACGCGACGTGCTTCACCGGCTCCACGACGCCCGAACCGCCTCGCTTGCGGTACCGAAAGGCAATCGATGCCGACCAATCGGGCGCGGTCGGCGGGTGCGGGAGCACCGCTTCGAGCCGGGCCAGCAGCGACTCGGCGCGCTGAATGAGGTGAAGCAGGGAATCGGTCGGAGCGGACATGAAGGAGGCCATTGCACGAGGACGCGGATGGCCGGAAGTTTAGCGGGGGGACCCGCGAAGCGTGGGCTCCATGGTCAGCCCGCTCGTCGGCGCGAGTGTCCATGCTCACCACGCGTTCATCGGCCAGGTCTTGGGCGTCGACAGCAGATTCAAGAGAACAGATTTTCACTCCATGGCGGAGTGAAGCGCCGGCATCAGGTACCGGCAAGCAGCTGCAGCGACACGTCCAGGTATTCGGTGGGGCTGCGCTTGAAGCCCGAGCGCGCGTAGCGCTGCAGGCGACCCACGGCGAAACAGGCCAGCGCCGAAGCGTGGGCGTTGGCATCGACCGTGGGCGTTTGCGACCCGGACGACTCGGCCGCCGTGCGCAAGCTTTGACGCAGCTGCGATTCGATGCGGTCGAAAAACTGGTTCATGCGCGTGACCAGCCGGTCGTTCTCGAACACCAGGGCATCGCCCACCATGACACGCGTCATGCCGGGATTCTTTTCGCCGAACTGCAGCAGCACCGTGAGGATTTTTTGCGCTTGAACGCGGCCGTTCGTCTCGCGTTCACCGATCTGGTTGAGCAGCGTGAACACGCTTTGTTCGATGAACTCGATCAAGCCTTCGAACATTTGCGCCTTGCTGGCGAAGTGGCGGTACAGCGCCGCTTCGGAGACATCGAGCTTGGCCGCCAGTGCAGCGGTGGTGATGCGTTCGGCACCGGGCTGCTCCAGCATCGTGGCGAGCATCTGGAGGATTTGCACGCGCCGCTCACCGGGTTTCGGACGCTTGCGTCCCGTCGGTTCTGCTGCGTCCTGCTTTGGAGCGTTGGCTTCAGGAGAAGGGGCAGTGTCGGTCATCTGTGCGATGTGAGAGTGGTCGTGAGCGCGCGGAGCGCCTTCAGCGAGCGAATTCTTGCATACACATAGGGGGGCTTGCGGCAAGGGTGAACACCAACTTCTGGGGGGTTTTCCACACTCTTGAGGTATCGATGCGTCCAGACGGTGCGCATTCCGATACGGTGTGCCGCCCGTTGATGCTGCAAGGTGTCTTCGATCAGCACGCAGCGGCTGGGCTTGACCTTCAACCTGACGGCCACGCGGCTGAGCATGCGCGCATCCGGCTTGGGACGCAGGTGGCCGAACATGCGCATGTCCTCGATGCTGATGACGCCGTCGAAACAGTTCAGCAGCTTGAGCGTCGTCAGCACGCGCAGTGCGTAAGCGCGTGGCGCATTGGTCAAAATGAACTTGCGTCCCGGCAGTCGCCGCAGCGCAAAACGGTCGCGCGCGTTGGTGCGCAAGCGTTGCTCGAGACCCGGCAGGCGGTGCGTCTCTTGCAGAAAGTGATCCGCCTCCACGCCGTGATGCCGGATCAAGCCCAGCAGCGTGGCGCCGTAGCGCGTCCAGTAGTGGTTGCGCAGCGACGACGCATCGGCGTGAGAAAGATTCAAGTGGGTCGCGATGTAGTGCGTCATCGCTAACGCAGTTGCAGGCAGAGACGCATGACTCGCGTCATGCAAGGTGTCATCCAGGTCGAACAGCCAAACAGGGTCCGAAGAACTCATGGAGATGCGCGAGCGAAGCGAAGCGCCTCATCAAGCAACGCCCAAGGGACGGGTCTCCCGGCCCGATGGGTGGCGCCCCTTGGGGGCCGAGCCCGGACATAAACAGTCCAGTGGACTGTTTGTGCCTGGCGAGGGGCTGGGCCACTGGCCCAGCGCGGCCTGCAAGGCGGCAGCGAAGCGACTGGGGGGCTCAATGACTTCGAATCATCGTGCCGTAAGCTTGCTCGGTCAAAAT
>DASQOS010000451.1:0-2568 GCA_035644375.1 Rhizobacter sp. | reverse complement strand
TACCGCGCAGGCGGTGGCTTATCGCGAACGCATCCTGGCCGCTGTGCCGGCTGGCTTGAAATTTCAGCCGCTGATGACGCTGTACCTCACCGACAAGCTGGCGCCGGATGAAATCGGGCGCGCCCAAGCGGCCGGTGTGGTGGCCGTCAAGCTTTATCCCGCCGGCGCCACGACGAACAGCGATGCCGGTGTGACCGACCTGCGCAAGACCTACGCCACGCTGGAGGCCATGCAGCGCGAAGGCCTGCCCTTGCTGGTGCACGGCGAGGTGACCGATGCCGAGGTCGATCTGTTCGACCGTGAAGCGGTGTTCATCGACACGCAATTGATTCCGCTGCGCCGCGATTTCCCGGAGCTGAAGATCGTGTTCGAGCACATCACGACCCGCGAAGCGGTGCAGTACGTGGCCGAAGCCGGCCCGCACACCGCCGCCACCGTCACCGCGCAGCACCTGCTCTACAACCGCAACGCGATCTTTCTGGGCGGCGTGCGCCCGCACTACTACTGCCTGCCGGTGCTCAAGCGCGAAGAACACCGGCGCGCGCTGGTGGCTGCAGCCACCTCGGGCAGCAATCGCTTCTTTCTCGGCACCGACAGCGCGCCGCACGCCGCGCACCTGAAAGAACACGCCACCGGCTGTGCCGGCTGCTACACCGCGCTCAGTGCGTTGGAGCTGTATGCCGAGGCATTTCAGGCGGCCGGCGCCATCGACAAGCTCGAAGCCTTCGCCAGTTTCAACGGGCCGGCGTTTTATGGCTTGCCACGCAACCAGGGCACGGTGACACTGCGGCAGGAACGTTGGACGCTGCCCGAAACCTTGCCGTTTGGTGACGCCCAGTTGAAGCCCCTTTGCGGTGGCGAAATTCTCACCTGGAGACTGATTTGAATTCTCAAAAGCGGGTCATGCTGCTGATCGACGCCGACAACGTGTCGGCCGACGTGATCGAGCAGGCCGTCGACAAAGTGCAGGCCGATCACGGAGCGATCCACGTGCGGCGTGCCTACTGCACGGCCGAGTCGGCCTTGGCCAATCTGCGCTTGTTCAAGGCGTGCTCGATCCGCCCGATCGTCAACCTGTCCACCGGCAAGAACTCCACCGACATTGCGCTGGCCGTCGACGCGCTCGACCTGGTGCTGGCCGAGCGTCCGGACGTGGTGGTCATCGTGTCGTCCGACTCCGATTTCGCGCCGCTGGTGATTCGCCTGCGCGAAAAGGGTTGCCGGGTCGAAGGCATCGGCCAGCTCGGCAAGACCGGCGAAGACTCCAAGCAGGTCTACGACGCGTTTGTCGACATTGCCCACCGCAAGGCGCGCGGCGCTGCTGACAGCAGCAGCGCGCCGCGCAAGCGCAGCGGCGGTTCGCGTTCGCGTGCAGCGACTCCCGCCGAGGTGGCTGCGGCGCCCGCGCCCGCGCGGCGGCGCCGCCAGGCCACGCCGCCGGTTGAAGCGCCGGTCGTGGCGCCGCCGCCTGCGCGCGTGCCGCTGCCCGACGACCTGCGCCGCATCCTGGCGGTGCTGCCCGAGCTGGCGCGCGGCGCCAAGATGGAACTCGGCATCGCCGCCGAACGCCTGCGCTCCGAAGACCTGCTGGCCAAGAACGCGCCATCGACCCGGCTCTTCAAGAAATACCCCGACTGGTTCGAGCTCTCGCCAGAGCGGCAACCCAACAAGGTCGCCTACCGCGGCCTTCCGCCGAACTGACGTCGACCCGCATGGACGAGATCGCGCGGGCGCTGAACGCCGCTGCGACCCGGTCCCTGCCGTGGCTGGCGCCGTATGCTGATGCCGCGCGCCGTGTCGCGGCGGGCGCTGCACCCTTGCATCAACGTCTCAATGCGGCGCTGTCCACGCAGCCGCCGATTCGGCTTGGCGAGCACACGCTGCGCTTCGTGCCGCAGTCCGCCTTGCCCGAGGGCGCGGCCTACGAAACTTTCATCGCCGACACGGGCAGCGTGCCCACGCGCGACAACACCCACGACCTGTTCAACGGCCTGGTGTGGATGGTGTTTCCTGCGCTGAAGCGCTGCTTGAACCGGCTGCAGTCACGGCAGATCGCCGCTGCGGGTGTGGGCCGCACGCGCGGCGCGGTGCGCGACGCACTGACGCTGTTCGACGAAAACGCCGCGATCTGGCCGGCGCCGGCGGTGTTGGCCGATGCACTGCGGTGCCGCGATTGGCATGCGCTGTTTGTCACCTACCGTTCCGCTTGGCCTCAGGCGACACCGATCCTGTTCGGCCACGCGCTGCTGGACAAGCTGATGCAGCCGCGCAAGCCCATCACCGCGCACCTGTGGCTGCTGCCGCCCGACGCGGGCGCCGATGCCGAGGCGTGGTGCGCGCGGCAGCTCGACGCAGCCCTGCTGGTCGCCAGGCCCTGGCAGCCGCTGCCGGTGCTGGGCGTGCCCGGCTGGTGGCCGGCCAATGAAGCGCCGGATTTCTATGCCGACGCGTCGGTGTTCCGCAGATCCCGAACGACTTCGTGACCGAACACACGCGGCCCGGTCGACCCGGGGGTTTGGCCGCATCAAGTTCTCTTCAAGTGCTCCGAAGTCTCCGTGTCCACCCACG
>DASQOS010000450.1:0-4486 GCA_035644375.1 Rhizobacter sp. | reverse complement strand
CGAAGCTGCGCCTGGCGTGATCGTGCCCATGCCAACGCCGGCTTCTTCTCCGGAATTTCCTCAGGCACTGGGGGTGCAGATCAGTGTGTTTGCGCGCGAAGGCATTCAAAAAGCCGAGCTGCACCTGAACCCGGCCGAAATGGGCCCGATCTCCGTGCACATCGCGCTCGATGGCACCCAGGCGCAGGTGAATTTCGGCGCCGATTCGGCGGCCACGCGACACATCATCGAAGGTGGGCTGCCTGAACTGGCCGCTGCATTGCGCGATGCCGGTTTCACGCTGTCGGGTGGCGGCGTGCACCAGCAATCGCAGGGTGCACGCGAAGGCCACGCGGGTTCGGGCCAAGCCGGTGCCGAGGCGCGCGCCGGCCAGACGAATGGCGCCATGGACGCGCCCACGGCCGCATCGATCTCGGTTCGCGCGCACATCGCCGCTGGCGGTGTCGACGTGTACGCCTGATCCCTTTTGCGCCGCGCCGTCCCAAGGCCGCAAGCGTGCCGGCAAGCTGCCGGCCTCGCCGTCGCGGGTCTGCGCTCTCGAAGACATGGGCGAGGTGGACCTCGGCGGCATGAAGCTCGGCTGCAGCCCCACCGACCACACGGGCCTGGACTGCGTCGACATCTCGGTCATTTCGGCCGCTGGCCGGTACCAGCGCTGAAGCCTTGCTTCAAGACGGCAGGAAGTCGATCGGCCAGTTGACGATCATCAGGTCGACATCCTTGGCGCCGAAATCGAATTGCCTGATGCGGGCCAGCAGTTTGTTTTCCAGCTCGGGTGTGTGCAGTTCGCTCGACACGATGCGGCATTCGACGCTGCCCGAAGGCGCGATCTTCAGCTCGAGCACGACCTTGCCCTGCAGCGTCGGGTCTTCGCGCAGCGCGCGGTTGTAGATGGCGTAGATCGCGCCCTTGTTGCGTTCGAAGACGAGCTTGATTTCCTCGATCGAGCGCGCCGCCTTGCCGCTGTTGCCGCGTTGCAGCGCGCCGCCCTTGCCGGCGCCGGTTCCGTTCACGCCCTTGGAGCCGCCGCCGCCCGCCCCACCGCCGCCGCCACCACCGGCCACGCCTTCGACCAGCGTGGTGGCCCGGCCGGCGAGGCCGCCGCCGCCGGTGTCGCGGCTGTAGCCGGCGGTGTTGATGCCGCCGCTGCCGCCGGTGGCGTTGGAGGTGATCAGCGCGCGCGATGGCGTGCCGGCTTCAAAGCCTGCGCCCACGCCCACGCCGACACCGGTGCCCACACCGGGGCCTTGCTTGATGTCCTGCTTGAGCTGCACGGCCACCGGCGCGCCACGCAGTTCGGCCAGCTGGTCTGTCATGGCCAGCAGGCCGACGCCCGCGGCCTTGCGCCGTGCGGCGTCGATTTCACCGGGGGGCTTGTTGGGCTGGGGCACGCGCGCTTCGGGCACGCGCGCGGCCTTGATTTCCGGTTGCGGCTTGGGTGACTCAAGCTTCTGGGCCGCCAGGCGCTCCTGCTCCTTCGCCAGATCCGACTTGGGCTTGGGCGGGGGCGGCGGCGGCGGCGGCTCGCGTTCCAGCACCAGCTTGGCCAGTTGCGGCGGCAGCGTCTGCGGCTGCGTGCGGTCGACTTTTGGGGTGGGCAGAAACAGCATCGCCAGGCACAGCAGCACGCAGACGATCAGCACGTTGCGTCGGATGCGGTTGAACAGGACTTCGTCGTCGAGCGCCGTGGCCCACGGCAGCACCGGCACGCGGAACGACACCAAGGATGCTGTGCTCACGATGCATTCCTCTGCCGAACAGCGAACGACACATCGCTGAAGTTGGCACGTGCCGCCGTGTACATGATCTTGCGCAGCAGCTGGTACGGGATGTCCTTGTCACCCATGATGGTGATGGCCTTGCTCTTGGACTGATTCTCCGCGCGGATGATCTGGCGGTTGGCCTGCAGATCGAGCTCGGCCTTGAGCGGCGCGACCAGGTCGCCCGGCGTCGCCATGATGTCTGCAACCGTCGCGATGCGGCGTCCCTCGACCAGCACTTCCGCGGCGCTGATCACCACCACCAGGGTTGCTTTGGGCGGGTTCTCGGCCTCGGACATCGGCAGCTGAACCGCCTTGGGGCTGGGCAGGGTCTCCACGCCGGTGGCATTGGAGAGCAGGAAGAAGATCAGGATCGTGAAGACGTCGATCAGCGACACGAGGTTCATGTCGACCATTGTCTGGTTGCGGTTCTTGCGCGCCGCGCGCTTTTGCAAAGGCGTCAATATCATGGCGCCCTCTAGGGTTTGCGGACCGGCGCATCGCCGATCGAGATGTTGGAGAACAGTTCGCTGCGCGTCACCTTCGGGCCCTGTACGACGGTGTTGACGCGCACCGCATCCATCACCTGAACCAGCGTGTCGTAAGAGGTGTTGGGTTCGGCCATCACGGTGGCGTCGCTCTTGTCCGGGAAGCGGGCCTTGACCTGCAGCATCAGCGCAGACAGCGCGTGCAGGTCGGGCCCGGTCGGCGTGGACGGGATGCGCTGGATCAGCCCGCCGATGCGGTCGCCGACTTCGAGGGCATTGGGGCGTATCACGACTTCCAGTTGCAGGTTGTCGACCTTGAGCTGCTCGACGCCGGACGACTGCGCCGGCAGCGTCAGGTCGATCACCGCCAGGCGCGAGAACACGGCCGTCGACAACAGAAACGGAACCAGCACCACGATCAGGTTGATGAACGCCGTGATCTCGAGGTGCGCCGGTTCCTTGCGCAGGCGTCGAATGGCCATGGTCAAGACTCCTTGTCGCTCTGGATATTGCGGGGCAGCCAAATCGATCGCCGGGCCGTCCCAAGATCGATTTGCTCCCCTCGGGGGACGGGCAGCGCCTGCGCTGACCTCGGGGTTGTCATCATCGCGCTGCGGGTTGCTCGGCCTTCAGGCGTTGCACCAGGTTCAGAAAGCTGATTTTTGCGGCTTCGAGGCCGTCGACGATCTCGCTGGTCTTGGCTTGCAAGAAGGCGTGGATCAGCAAGAACGGAATGGCCACCATCAGCGCAAAGGCGGTGTTGTTCATCGCGATCGAGATGCTGGCCGACAGCAGCTCGGCTTTCTCGGCCGGGTTCACCTGGGCCACCGCCGTGAAACCTTTGATGAGCCCGATGATGGTGCCAAGCAGGCCGACCAGCGTGATGACGTTGGCGAAGGTGGCGATGTAGTGGGTGCGCTTTTCGAGCCGGGGCACGATTTCCATCATGCCTTCTTCCATCGCGGCGTCGAAGTCTTCGCGGCGGCCGGGGCTTTGCATGCGCGTCAGGCCGTAGTTGACGATCTTGCCGATGGCCGCGTCGGACTTGGAGGTGACGCCCAGAACCTCCTTGAACTTGCCACCCTGCAGCATGGGCAGCACCTGCGCCCACAGCTTGCGGTTCTCGTTGCGCGCGCGGTTCAGGAAGATGAATCGTTCGATGGCGATGGCCACGCCCATGGCCATGATCAGGATGCTCGGGTAGATGAACAACCCGCAATCCTGGAAGAACTTCAACGCGGTGCTGAAAGCATTCATTTCTCTGTCTCCAATGACAACTTGCTCGAAAGAAAATGGACAGGCCGGGTCACTTGGCCTGCGGCTGCGGCGATGCAGCTGCGGGCGGGCGTGCCTGGATTTGCGACTCGTAGCTCACTTGGCGGCGGAACACATCGCGGTCGATCGGCGCCATCGCCTCGTCGAGCACACTGACCACCGGGCGCCCCGACAACTCGCCGGGCAGCGGCTTCTTCCAGGGAACGATGTACAACACCTTGGGCAGTTCGCGGTTGCCGATGATCTGCGTGCGGTCGATGTCTGCGCGATCTTGCGCAAAAACAGGCATGCCGATCACCGCGGTCAACACGCTGGCCACACGGAACGATTTGAAACACAGGGGCTTCATCATTCTTTCTCCTTGCGGTTGCTGGCCGCTGCGGCCGCTGCGGGCGGCTTGCGATTCTTCAGGTCGGCCACCCATTTCGTCACCGCCGCATCGCCGCCCGGCGTCAAGGCCAGGTAGCGTTCGTAGAGTTCCAGCGCGCGCTTGCCGTCCGCCAGGTACAGGTCGTTCAGGATGCCCAGGTTGAGGCAGGCGGTGGCGTAGTTTGCATCCAGCGCCAGGGCTTTTTCGTAAGCGTCTCGCGCCTGGGTGAACTCGCCCTGCTGACGGTAGGCGATGCCGAGCTGGTTGAGGTACACCGGCTGCTGCGGGCTGGCGCGCACCGCCAGCTCCAGTTCGGCCACCGCCTCGGGCAGCTTGCCGGCGCGCCCGTAAAGCAGGCCCAGGTTGGCGTGCGGGCCACCGAGCTCGGGGTTGGACTTGGCGAGCGCCTGCAAGCCGCGTTCGGCCTCGGCCGTGCGGCCGGCACGCAAGGCCCGAACGGCTTCGTCGAAGGCGCGCTGCACCTGAGGGCTCACGCTGGGCGGCGTGTCGGCTTGAACCAGGGGCACGGGGCGCGCGGCGGGGGCGGCAGAGGGCGAAGACGCACGCGCCGTGGCCGGTGCGGCCGACGCCGC
>DASQOS010000449.1:0-3526 GCA_035644375.1 Rhizobacter sp. | reverse complement strand
GCGTCCAGCCTGTGTGCCGCGCTGCGCATGGCGCGGCGCTTGACGGCCCCATCAGACTTTGCTGTTGGCTGACAGCGCGGCCAGCTGCTTGCGCGCGCGGGCGGTGGCGCGTTCCAGCAAATAGGCGTTCTCGAAGGCACGAAAACGATTGGTTTCGCACATGCGCGACAGCATGCGGGCCGTCAGCGACACGGTTTCCTGGTGGCGCTTGCCGCGCGAAAACACGAAGAAAGCACGTCCCGGGCTGACATAGCTCAGACGCACTTTTTGCCATTGGTCGTTCAGGTGCATCTGGTACGCGAAACCCAGGCGCACATGGTCCATCAGCTGCGGGCCGTGGGAGGGTTCCGCGGGCTCTGAGGGGGACAGATCGAGGTTGATGTCGAGCCCGAGCGCCAGGTTGAAGGCTGCCTCGCCGGGTGCTTCGCCGGGCTGCGTGTCGGCCGCATCGGCCTCAGCACTCAGGTCGATGTCGACTTCGCCCGACCAGTCCACCGCGCTCTCTTCGATGAGGCCGATGCTCTTGGCCTCTTCCGGCGAGAACTGAGGTTCCGGCGCCGTCATGCCGGTGCTGGTCATCGGCACGTTGCGCAACAACGCATCGGGCTCGGGCAGCGGCGTGTTGAACACCGCTTCGAGCTGCTTGGCAAGCAGGTTGTATTCGAGCTCCGTCAGCGGCTGGCCCTTCAGCGACTCGGCATGCGCCGGCAGCAGTTTGCCAAAGAATTCTTTCTGCGCGGTTTCCGGCCAACCGATCAGCTTCATGCCCTCGTTCAGGTCTTTCATCAGCGGCGGCAGCTGCATCAGAAATTTCTTGCGCATGGCCGGCGAGCCTTTGGGCTGCACGCTCATGACCAGATCGCGGGCAACCCGTTTGAGCCGCTGCGCCAATTCGGACTGAACGCCATCGCGCTTGATGCCCATGGCCAGCGCTTGACTCCAGACCTGCGCCAGGAAGTTGCGAAGGTACTCTTCCATCGCCAGCGGCGTCAGCGCCGCCTGCAACTGCATCATGTAGCGCTGCTGGATGCGAAGGTCTGCCTCTTTGCTGTCCACCACCGACACTGCCGATGCGTTGGTCTGGACGTCTTGCTTGGCCTGCTGCGCGACAAAGGCCTCAAGCTCGTTGAGCTTGGCGGTGTAGAGCTCGATCTGGTCGAAGTCGCCTTCGACGATTTCCTGGACCAGGTCGCGCACGCGCGCCAGAAACGGCTTGCCGGGTCCGTCGTCGAATTCATCGAACGCACACGCCAGCGAGGCGATGCGGTTGACGAAGCGCCGCACCGGGTGCTTGCGCGACGAAAAGAAGCTGTTGTCGTGCAATGCCACGCGCAGAACGGGCAATTGCAGGCGCGCGATCTGGCGTGCCATCTGCGGCGGTACACGTGGGTCGGAGAGGATCTGGTCGAACAGGCTGCCGACGACGTCGATCACCATGTGGTCCAGCGTACCGGTCGACGCCTGGCGCAGTTCTTCGCGGTGGGTGCGGATCAGGTTGACCGCCATCAGGCGCGACAACCCGTCGCCATAGGCGCCGTTGCCTGTTCCGGTCACCCCGACGCCCGACACGCTGTGGGCTGTATCGTGCCCCAGAGCCAAGCCGCCGGCCAATGCTTGTGGCGTGGACAGATCTCCCAGATCGCTGGGGCGGGTGGCCAAGAAAGTCAGCCGACGGATCAACGACATCAGCTCGGCGTCGTTTTGCGTGGTGCCTGTGCGACTGCCGCTACCCGGTGCCAGGGTTCCACTGCCGGATCGGCCGCCGCCCGCGCTCGGGCTGGCACCGACGCGGCTGCCAGTTCCGCCGCTGCCACCACCACCCGCGCTCGTCGAGCGCAAGCCACTGCGTCCGCCAGGCCCGGTTTGATGCGACAAGGCGCCCGTGTCGATCTCGGCCCCGGATGTCGAGCCCAGCGGTCCGTTGCCCGTAGAAGGCGGGTTGTCCCGCAAGGTCTGGTAACCGGAGTTGACCCGGTCGCGCGTCAAGTCATTGCCCGGGCCCTCCACACCACGAACCGTGAGACCGACCGGTTGCACGCCTCGGGCCCGAAAGTCTTTCAGGAGGTCGGCATAGCAGGCGGGCATCACACGGGCCAGGCCCATGCCGATTTCACGGGCCAGCACTTTGCGGGCCTCGCGTTCATTCGAAACCGATCCGATCGCGCGGTACACCGCGGCGCCCAGCACTTCGGCGCGCAGCGGGTTGCGGTCGTGGTCAGCGCGGCCAATGCCGAGTAAAGAGCCGGTGTAAGCGGCCATCTCGCGCATTTCCCATTCGCACGCGTGTGTGACGGCCTGGCTGATGCGGTCGGAGAACATTTGTTCTTCCACTTCAGCGTCGTCCACCAGGCTCAGCGATTGCCAGTCGGTTTCGGCGAGCTTGCGGCCCGGGACGCCGTCGGGATGGAGCTCGCGCGTGATGCGCTTGCTGAGGGTGTCGCCGAATACCAGCACGAATGTGCTCATGTTGCGGCGCAGGTCGAGTTGCGCGCCGACCATGATGTCACGTTCGAAGATGCGTGTGGATGCCGAGGCCAGAATGCCCAAGTGGTCGGCCACGCGGTCGGCTACGGCCGCAGTGGTCGTCTTGATGTGATTGATGGCTGCGTCGAAGGCAGCTTGGGCGCGTGGATCGGTCAGATTCATCTTGAACAGGGCCGCGTCCGGCCAGCCGTGCACATGCCCCGGGCTGGTTTACCCGCATGCAAGCGTGTCGCAAGTATGAGCCAAATCGACGGCCGCCCCGTCAGCGTTGTCCCGCGGAGTCGCGGGAAGAATCACTTTTTCAGCGAATCGCGGATCTCGCGCAGCAGCACGGTGTCTTCGGGTGTGGCTGCGGGCGGCGGAGCCTCGTGCTTCAAGCGATTGATCTGCTTGACCATCATGAAGATGATGAACGCCAGGATGAGGAAATTCAGCGCGACCGTGATGAAGTTGCCATAGGCAAACAGCGGAACGCCGGCCTTGGTCAGGGCTTCGTAGGTCATCGGGCCTTTGAAATCTGCCGGCGGGTTTGCCAGCATGATGAAGAAGTTCGAGAAATCGAGGCCTCCGATGAGCCTGCCGATGATCGGCATGATCAGGTCCTTGACGATGGAGTCGACGATCTTGCCGAAGGCCGCACCGATGATGACGCCGACCGCCAAGTCCACGACGTTGCCCTTGATGGCGAACTGCTTGAATTCGGTCGCAAAGCCCATTTTTCTGCTCCTGATGCGGTGGATTTCGGTTGCGCCGTTGCGATGCTTTCGATCGACACGTCGCGTGCAACGTCAGTATTGCGGAGGTGCGATGGAAGTCAAGGTCGGCCCAAGGCGGTTGCTGCGGCGCCCATCGGCGCTGCGCATCATTGCCGGGCTTGACACGTCCGCTAGAATCGCGGGTTGCCCCTGAGTAGAAGTCAGATTGAGGACCTTCATGAGTGACCAGCAAGTCGATCAAGGCCGCCGTACCTGGGTTGCCATCGCCTGCGGAGCCGGTGCTGTGGGCACCGTTGCCACCGCCGTCCCGTTTGTCAGCAGCTTCC
>DASQOS010000448.1:0-16694 GCA_035644375.1 Rhizobacter sp. | reverse complement strand
TGCCGGTGGCACCCTGGGCGCCGCCAAGGCCGCCAAGGCCACGCCCGACGGCTACACGCTGCTGCTGACGCACATCGGCATGGCGACAGCGCCTGCGCTGTACCGCACGCTGCAGTACAAGACCTTGGAAGACTTCGAATACCTGGGTGTCATCAACGAAGTGCCGATGACACTGGTCTCGAAGCCGACCTTGCCGGCCAACAACTATGCCGAGCTGATCACATGGATCAACGCCAACAAAGGCAAGATCAACCTGGCCAATGCCGGCGTGGGCTCGGCTTCCCACCTGTGCGGCCTGCTGCTTCAAAACACCCTGAAGACGGACATGGTCACCGTGCCCTACAAAGGCGCGGCACCGGCCATGACCGATCTGCTCGGCGGCCAGGTCGACATCATGTGTGATCAGACGACCAACACCAGCTCACAAATCGAGTCGGGCCGCATCAAGGCCTACGCCGTGACCACCAGCAAACGCCTGACGACGCCCGCCCTGGCCAAGTTGCCCACGCTGGACGAATCGGGCCTGAAGGGCTTCAACGTGTCGATCTGGCACGCACTGTATGCACCGAAGGGCACGCCCAAGCCGATCCTCGACAAGCTCAATGCAGCGCTGAAGCTGGCCTTGAAAGACCCCGACTTCATCAAGCGGGAAGAAGCCCTGGGCGCCGTGATCGTGGCCGACTCGCGCATGGAAGGCGCCGAGCACAAGAAGTTCGTGCAGGCCGAAATTAACCGGTGGGGCCCGATCATCAAGGCCGCTGGCCAGTACGCCGACTGACGCCGACTGACGCCGGGTCACGCCACCCGAAGCCACCTTCGGGTGGCTTTTTTTACGCCCGCAGCGTGATGGGGATCGTGACCGGCCCGTCGTTCACCAGGTGCACCTGCATGTTGGCGCCGAACTCGCCGGTCTCCACCACCGAATGCTGGGCGCGCGCCGCTGCGACCACGCGTTCATAAAGCTGCCTGCCGAGTTCGGCCGGCGCCGCCGCGGTGAAACTGGGCCGATTGCCGCCAGAGGTGTCGGCTGCGAGCGTGAATTGGCTGACGATCAACAAGCCGCCATGCACATCGGCCAGGCTGCGGTTCATCTTGCCGTCGTCATCGGAAAACACCCGCAGTTTCAGCAGCTTCGCGACCAGCTTGTCAGCCAGTGCATCGGTGTCGGCGGGTTCGGCGCACACCAGCACCAGCAGACCATGCCGAATGGCGCCGACCATTCGGCCGCTGACCTCCACACGCGCCTCGGCAACGCGCTGGAGCAGCGCGATCACAGCAAATCCTTCTCGTCGCCGAAGTGCGCCTCGACATGGGTGGGCAGCAGCTGGATGGAGGCGCGCAGCCCGGGCACCTCGCTCATCAAGGCCTGCTCGACACTGGCGCGCAACGTGGCGGCACGGCCGAGCGTCCACTCGGCCGGCATGTGCATGTGCAAGTCGAGAAAGCGGCGCTGACCCGCGCGGCGCGTCACCAGGTGGTCGAACCGGATGGTGGGATGTGCAAATTGCTGCAACGTGCGATCGATTTGCTCACGCACTTCCGGTTCGACGGCCGTGTCCATCAAGCCATTCACCGAACGCCACGCCAGCTGAGCCCCCTCGCGCAAGATGTTCAGTGCCACCAGGATGGCCAGCACGGGATCAAACCAGGTCCAACCGGTCAGCAGCACCAGGCCCAAGCCCACCACCACGCCAACCGAAGTCCACACGTCGGTGAGCAGATGCCGTGCATCGGCCTCCAGAACGATGGACCGATGCGCGCGTGCACCCACCATCATTCGCCACGCCAGCACGCCGTTGACGACCGAGCCGAGGACCGACAGCGCCAGACCCCATCCGAGCGACTGCAAAGGCTGCGGATTGAAGAACCGATGGGTGGCTGCCCAGATGATGGCCACGGCAGCGCCCGCGATCAACATGCCTTCGAAGCCGCTGGAAAAGTACTCGGCCTTGGTGTGCCCGAACGGGTGGTCGTCGTCGGCCGGACGCTGCGCGATGGTGACCATGGCAAAGGCAAACAGCGCGGATGCCAGATTGACCAGCGACTCCATCGCGTCCGACAGCAAGCCGACCGAATCGGTCAGCCACCAGGCCGCGGTCTTGAGCCCGATGGTCAGAACCGCCACCCCCACGGACAGCTTCAACAGGGTCTTGACCTGCATCGTCAATCCAGGCTCACACGGGCGAATTTGCGTTTGCCCACCTGGACCACATAGGTGCCTGCCTCCAGCTTCAATCCCTTGTCACTGATCACCTGGCCGTCGACCCGCACGCCGCCACCTTCGATCAGGCGCATGGCCTCGCTGGACGATGGCGCCAGATGGGCCTGTTTCAGCAAAGACGCGATCCCGATTGGCGCCCCGCTCAGCGACACCGAGGGGATCTCCTCGGGCACGCCGCCTCTGGCGCGGTGATTGAAATCGACTTCTGCCGCGTCGGCCGCTGCCGCGCCATGAAAACGCGTCGTGATCTCCTTGGCCAGCAGAACCTTCGCCTCTTTGGGATTGCGGCCCGCGTCGATCTCTGCCTTGAGGCGGGCAATCTGGTCTTCCGGCAAAAAACTCAACAAGGTGAAGTAGCGCCACATCAGCGTGTCGCTGATCGACAGCAGCTTGGCGAACAGGGTGTTGGCCGGCTCGGAGATGCCGATGTAATTGCCCTTGCTCTTGGACATCTTCTCGACGCCGTCCAGACCTTCGAGCAAAGGCATGGTCAGGATGCACTGCGGCTCCTGGCCATATTCGCCTTGCAGCGCACGACCTACCAGCAAGTTGAATTTCTGGTCGGTGCCGCCGAGTTCCAGGTCGGACCGAAGCGCCACCGAGTCATAGCCTTGCATCAACGGGTACAGAAATTCGTGCACGCTGATCGGCGTGTTGGCCTTGAAGCGCTTGTTGAAATCGTCGCGCTCCATCATGCGTGCCACCGTGTAGCGAGACGCCAGCTGGATCAGGCCGCGTGCCCCGAGCGGGTCGCTCCATTCGGAGTTGTAGCGAAGCTCGGTCTTGTCAGGGTCCAACACCAGGCCGGCCTGATGGAAATACGTGTCGGCGTTGAGCTTGATCTGCTCGGCGGTCAGTGGCGGACGCGTGGTGTTGCGCCCCGACGGATCACCGATCATCGACGTGAAATCGCCGATCAGAAAAATCACGGTATGGCCCAGGTCTTGTAGCTGACGCAGCTTGTTCAGCACCACCGTGTGGCCGAGATGGATATCGGGAGCGGTCGGATCCAGGCCCAGCTTGATGCGCAATGGCACGCCGGTTGCTACTGATCTTGCAAGCTTCTTCAGCCAGTCGCCTTCGGGTAACAGCTCGTCACAGCCGCGCTTGGAGATGGCCAAGGCTTCGAGAACCTTGTCCGTCACGGGATAGAGGGAATCGGCAGAGGCAGACGGGTTGGGCAAGGACATGAACAGCTCGAGACTTGGGATGGCGCACAGGCGGTGAAAGTGCGATCGGTATACTGCCGGGCACCTGAATGGGGCTGCCCTCGGTAGACCCCCGGCGAGGCTGCCAAGCGTCCGCGATTCTAGTGGACGCCTGCGGCGAACAAGACAAACCGAGGCACCGCGTCACGCGGTGCTTCTTCAAAGGCATCACGCCTCAGGAACATGAGTTCTTCTAAGCTTCTTGAACGCGCCGCAGCCCGGGTCAATGTCCGTACCAGTGTGTTCATGAACACGCACCTGCGCAGCTTGACCGCGGTCGTGGTGGTCACGCTGATGGGATTCGGCGTCACGGCCTTCGGCATTGCGCCACTGTCACCGGATGCGTCTGACCTGCCGCGGCGGCTGGTGACCGAAATGGTCACCTCCGAAGCGGTCGACCCGCAGTTGGAAACGCTGGCCACGCACCCAGTTCAGCTGTACCGCAGCGAAATCACCCGCAGCACCGACACCGCAGACAGCCTGTTGGCGCGCCTGAACGTGACCGACCCGGCTGCCGCCGCGTTCTTGCGCACCGACATGACGGCCCGCAAACTGCTTGAAGGCCGGGCCGGAAAAATGGTTCAGGTGCGTACCGGCGACTATGGCCTGGTGGAAGAACTGGTGGCCCGTTATCCGGCCGAGAACCCGGATCAATGGGGCACCCACTTCTCTCGGTTGCGCCTGACACGCAGCAATGGCAACAACTTCAACACGCAAGTCGACGTGGTGCCAATGACCGCAGAGGTTCGCATCGCCAGCGGCACGATCCGCAGCTCCTTGTTTGCAGCCACCGATGAAGCCCGCATTCCGGATTCGGTGGCAAACCAGATCGCCGAGATCTTTGCGGCCGACATCGACTTCCACCGCGAACTGCGCAAAGGCGATACCTTCAGTGTTCTCTACGAAGCATTGACGGCCGATGGTGAAGCCGTGACCTGGAACCAGGCCGCAGGCCGAGTGGTCGCCGCCGAATTCGTCAACAACGGCCGCAGCTCCTCGGCCGTCTGGTTCAACGATGGCAGCAACAAGGGCACCTACTACAGCTACGACGGGCAAAGCAAACGCCGGGCTTTTTTGGCCAGCCCGATGGAGTTCTCGCGTGTGACATCGGGGTTCGCCATGCGGTTTCATCCGATCTTGCAAAACTGGCGGGCTCACCTGGGCGTGGACTATGGCGCGCCGATGGGAACACCGGTGCGCAGCGTCGGCGACGGCACCGTGGAGTTTGCCGGTTGGCAAAACGGCTACGGCAACGTCATTCAGATCCGCCACAGCAACGACCGTACAACGCTGTACGGTCACCTGAGCCGCATCGATGTCAAGAAAGGCCAGCACATCGATCAAGGCATGCGCATCGGCGCGGTCGGCGCCACCGGGTGGGCGACCGGCCCGCACCTGCATTTCGAGTTCCGCGTGAAAGGCCGGCACCAGGACCCACTGACCATGGCCAAGGGCTCTGAATCCGTGCCGCTGACCCCCGCGGGTCAGGCGCAGTTCGCCAGTGCAGCGCGGCAATTTCAGCTTCAGCTCCAATCCGCTGAAACGGCGTCGCGTAGCAGCAGCTACGTCGAATAACAACGGATATCCAGGCCGCATACGCGCTTTGTGCACAATGCCGCGATGGCTGAGCTGTTCGCGGGTTTGATGTCAGGCACGTCTCTGGACGGGGTTGATGGCGTGGTGGTCGATTTCACCGCCGTCGACTCGGCCAGCGAACTGCGCTCGATGAAAGTGCTGGCACACGCCCATTGTCCGTTTCCAACCCTGTTGCGCGACGAGTTGCTCGCGCTGAACGGGCCGTGCGAAAACGAACTGCAGCGCGCAGCCCTGGCCGGAAACGCCCTGGCCAGGCTGTACGCCAACGTGACCAGCACGCTGCTGGATCTGGCGCAGGTGGTGCCCAGTCAAATCAAGGCCATCGGCGCGCATGGTCAAACGGTGCGTCACCGCCCTGGCGTGGGAGACGGCATCGGCTACACGCTGCAGGTCAACAATCCCTCGTTGCTGGCCGAACTCAGCGGCATCAGTGTCGTGGCTGATTTCCGCAGCCGCGACCTCGCAGCCGGCGGGCAAGGCGCGCCCTTGGTCCCCGCATTTCACCGTGCCCTGTTCGGACGGCAGCACGAAGCCCTCGCCGTGATCAACCTGGGTGGCATCGCGAACCTCACATCGCTGTCGTCGCACGGACAGACGACCGGCTTCGACTGCGGCCCCGCCAATGTGTTGATGGACAACTGGTGCATGCGCCACACCGGCAAGCCGTTCGACGCCGACGGCGCGTGGGCCGCCAGCGGGCAGGTTCTCCCACGCTTGCTGGCCTTGTTCCGCAACGACCCTTATTTTTCTCTGCCTCCTCCGAAGAGCACCGGCCGCGACCTGTTCAACCGGACGTGGCTGACAACCCGCTTGAAAGAGTACGGCTCACAGCCACTGGCCCAAGACGTCCAGGCCACTCTTTGTGAATTGACGGCGCTCACCTGTGCCGACGCGGTGGTTCGTCATGCACCGTCTGCAAAAGAATTGCTGGCTTGCGGCGGCGGCGCGCTCAACCAGCATTTGATGCAGCGACTGTCGCAGCACCTGCCAAAAGTTCAGCTCAGCCGTACCGACGCTCACGGTTTGCCCGCCCTGCAGGTGGAGGCTGCGGCATTCGCGTGGTTGGCCTATGCCCACATGCACCGTCAACCCGGCAACCTGAGCGCGGTGACAGGCGCCGCGGGACCCCGCATCCTGGGCGGGTTCTATCCCGTGGCTTAATACGCGGCTTGTGCTGATGGCCATAAAAAAGGCCGCCCGAAGGCGGCCTTTTGTAATTTCGAATCAACTCAAACGGTGAAGCTCGAGCCGCAACCGCAGGTGGTCGTGGCGTTCGGGTTCTTGATCACGAACTGCGCACCTTGCAGGTCGTCTTTGTAGTCGATCTCGGCGCCAGCCAGATATTGCAGGCTCATCGCATCGATCAACAAGGTCACGCCATTCTTGTTCATCTGGGTATCGTCGTCGTTGACGATCTCATCGAACGTGAAGCCGTACTGGAAGCCAGAGCACCCGCCACCTTGCACGAACACGCGCAGCTTCAATTCGGGATTGCCTTCTTCGTCTACCAGCTCCTTGACCTTGCTGGCTGCACTGTCCGTGAAGATCAACGGCACCGGCGGCATGTCCGCTTCAGCGGGACTGTGATGGCTGTGTGCAACGGCACTCATGGCAACTCCTTGAATAATTAGGACAGATTATCCATGCGCGCATTCCATCGCGTCACATGGCATTGGATGCCGCCAGTTTAAGTGGTGGCTTTTCCTCGATCTTCAATGGATGAAGCTCACCGTCGATGCGGGCGCCCTGGTGCATTTCAAGCGACTCATACCGAACATCCCCGATGATGACGGCCTTGGGCTGCAATTCCAGCAGTTCATCCGACTGGACAGGGCCGGTCACGCTGCCGTTGATGATGACGTGCCCAGCCTTGACCTTGCCGATCACGCGGGCTTTCTCGCTGATGACCAGGATGCTGTGCCCTTCGGGGCTGGCGATCACGTCACCATGCACTTCGCCATCGATGCGCAAGCCTTCCACAAAATGCAGCTCGCCGCGAATGAGCGTGCCTTCGCCGATCAGAGTGCGGATGGGAGGCTGCTTTTTCTTGGCAAACATGGGGGATTCTCCAAAGGTCGACTAGATATCGGCACGGAGCCGGCTTTCCTGCGTTCTCAAAGCTTCAATGTCTGGGTGGTCTTGATGCTTCCCTGAGCGTCCGTCAGCTTGATCTGCACTGATTTGACGACGGCTTGCTGAGGATAGTCGATCAAGCCCTCCAAGCGAACAGATTGCTTCACCTGCAAGAGCTTTGGTCCGCCAGGTTGAGAAATTGACCACGGCTTGTTGTCCAGCGTCCCCGACAAAACGATGTCATAGCGACCGACGAACTCGCGCAGATTCCTTCCAAATTGCATCACCAGGACCTGAAATCGGATTTGTCCGGGCACCTTGGACTCGGCCTGCAGCGCGCGCACATTCAGTCCCTCGGCCGAACTGGCTGGCAGCAAACGCTCAAAGAAGCCCAGATCGGCTTTCAGCGCCATGTTTTCGGACTGGATCTGTTTGATCTGTTGCGTCAGGTTGTCCTGCGCTACTTTCTCCGTCCGCAACAGGCTGTCCGCCGTGTTGGCAATAGACAGCGCGCCTTCTCTTTCGGCACGCAGCTTGGCCACCTCAACGCGCAATTGGCTGAGTTCAACCTTGGCGTCTCGGTCCAGCCCGGCGATGCTTTTGCCGAACTCGAAGGCCCAAAGCGCGAGGGCGGCAGAAAACCCGAACACCAGCGCCAATGCCGCCCACCGCAGCGGCCACGGCAAGTGGCTGCGAACAATCATCCTCGGTGCGCTGATCGACAGGCGTCGGCGAAGCAGTTTCCAGCGCATACGGTTGGGTTGTTCCTGAGGTCTCAGTCAGAGAAGAGCATGCGGCACGCATGCCGTCCCTTCTGTCCGTTTGAATGCATGGCCACGCGCCATCAGAGCGGCGATTGTAGAAGTCGCCATGACGCAGGTCTGTGTCCAAATCTTGCGCCGGACAGCAGCTTGATACAGCCACGAAAAAGGCCGCTGAAAGCGGCCTTTTTTGGCAAACCCTTTGGCGGGTTTCGCGGGATCAGCGCTTGCTGAACTGCTTGCGGCGACGCGCGCCGTGCAGGCCGACCTTCTTGCGCTCGACTTCACGGGCATCCCGGGTCACGAAGCCAGCATGCTTCAACGCTGGCTTGAGCGCCTCGTCGTAGTCGATCAGCGCACGGGTGATGCCGTGGCGGACTGCGCCGGCTTGACCTGATTCGCCACCACCATGCACGTTGACTTTGACGTCGAATGCACCGTCGTTGGACGTCAGCACCAGCGGCTGCTTGACCACCATGATGGAAGTTTGACGGCCGAAATATTCGTCAACGGTCTTGCCGTTGACCAGAATCTGGCCGGTGCCTTTTTTCATGAACACACGTGCCACCGAAGACTTGCGGCGACCGGTTCCATAGTTCCAATTTCCAATCATCACCGCTCCTTAGAGTTCAAGCACTTTGGGCTGTTGGGCGGTATGCGGATGCGAAGCACCGGCATACACCTTCAGCTTTTTCACCATGGCATAACCCAGCGGGCCTTTGGGCAACATGCCCTTGACGGCCTTTTCCAGCGCGCGGCCGGGATGCTTGGCTTGCATGTCCTTGAACTTGGTGGCATGGATGCCGCCTGGGAAACCCGAGTGGCGGTAGTACACCTTGTCGTTGGCCTTGTTGCCGGTGACACGGATCTTGTCTGCGTTGACGATGACGATGAAATCGCCGGTATCGACGTGAGGCGTGTAAATGGCTTTGTGTTTGCCGCGCAAACGGAGTGCCACTTCGCTGGCAACACGTCCGAGCACCTTGTCGGTGGCATCAATCACAAACCACTCGTGCGTCACTTCGGCCGGTTTGGCACTGAAGGTCTTCATGAGTTTCTTTCATAGGCCGGTCCTCAAAGGACCGGCGGCTAACGGCTCAAATCAACATACCCCGGCGCTCGGTGCCGCTTATCAAAGGCGGCCTCTCAGCAAGGGCATGAATCCTTGCGCCAGCCTTCGCCTTCGGGAAGGCTGAACTTGGCGCAAACTTTCCTCGAGCCAGATGAGGAAAGCCTTCTAGTGTAGCCGAAGTCTTTTCCGGTCCAAGCCATCCACCAAAGGCTTGGTCAGAACTTAGGAATAGCCGTGTGGTTAAGTTAAGGCTCACACAGCATCACCATGCTGCATGGGCTGGATTGTGATTTACCTCACAACCGACATCCAGGTTAGGGATTGGACACGCGACACGCCGCAGGTACCATCAGTAACAGTTGCCAGCGACTTCTGTCTTCTCCAGGGACCGGTTTTGGCAATGTTCAAAGTGATGCCGTGTCAAATATTCCCTATCTCCCCTGGATCGTCGCACTGACCGTCGTGACGCTGTTGGCACCCGTTTTGACGATTCTGGTGCTCAGGGGCCGCAAACCCCCCGCGCCAAAGGCCTTGCCCATCGAATGGGCCCTGACGGGACGTCCGGTGTTCAGCACCGATGAACGGCGCATTTACCGCTTGCTGCGCGAAGCTCTGCCGCACCACATCGTTCTGTCCAAACTGCCGCTGGTGCGGTTTTGCCAGCCGACCGACCCGAGCGAAGTTCGATTCTGGTTTGATCTGCTGGGCGCCAACCACGTGACCTTCGCGGTCTGCAGCGCCAATGGCCGTGTGCTGGCAGCCATCGATCTCGACGCCGAACGCGGCAATTCGCGGCGTATTCAGCAAATCAAGCAATCGGTTCTGGCAGCTTGCCGGGTGCGCTATCTGCGTTGCCCGGCCGACCACTTGCCTTCCATCGCAGAACTGCAATTGCTCGTGCCTCACAGCGGCGCGGCATCGCGTGCACCTCAGCCGGCACCGGTTCACAACCTGCACCAGGCTCGCAACACCTTGTCGAGCACGGTGGCCAACCGGCGCGCGGAACGCACGGCCCTGTGGCAAGACTCGACCCTGTTCCAAGATTCGTTCTTCGCTCCGGACAGCCGGATCGACGGCTTCGGCAACAGCGAATTCGCGGGCATCGGCGACCGCACCGACAGCCGCCTGCACGCGCTGCCCTCCGCCGGTCACGCCGAAGCATCGGGCCGCGATGAGGTCGGTGGCGTCGTGGTCGACACACCTCAATACGCGACCAGCATCCGCCACTGAGTTCGTCGATGCGACGCGTACGATGCGTCCATGACCTTGGCCCCGTCGACGCCCGCCCACATTCCTTCTGACACGCCGTTTGCCGGCCTGACGCCAGAAGCCGTTCTGGACGCGCTTGATTCGGTGGGGCTGCGCGGTGATGGGCGCCTGATCCAGCTCAATTCCTACGAAAACCGTGTCTTCCAGGTCTTCCTGGAAGACGAACGCGTGGTCGTGGCCAAGTTCTATCGCCCCAACCGGTGGACCGACGCGCAGATTCTGGAAGAGCATGGTTTCGCCACCGAACTGGAGGCGCATGAGATCCCGGTGGTCGCGCCCTGGCCGCTCTGCCCCGAGGACGCGACTTTCGCAGCCACGACGCTCGCCTCGTTTCAGATCGCCGACAGCCGCTACCGTTTCTCGGTCTCGCCGCGCAAATCCGGCCGCGCTCCCGAACTCGAAGACATGGGCACCTTGGCGTGGTTGGGCCGCTTCATCGGCCGCCTGCATGCCGTGGGCGCCCAAGCCAGCTTCAAACACCGGCTGACGCTCGACGTCCCGACCTACGGGGCCGGTCCGCGCGATTGGCTGCTCTCTTCCGGCGTCATTCCGATCGATGCCCAACCGCAGTGGCAGCAGATCGTCGACCAGGCGCTCGGAGAAGTGCAACGCTGCTTCGACGCTGCCGGCGACTACCCGCGCATCCGCCTGCACGGCGACTGCCACACCGGCAACGTGCTGTGGACGCAGGCCGGCCCGCATTTCGTGGACCTCGACGACGCCCTCACCGGCCCGGCGATGCAAGACCTGTGGATGCTGCTGTCGGGCGACCGCGCAGCGATGCAGCAGCAGTTGAATGCGCTGTTGTCAGGCTACGAGGATTTCATGGACTTCGACTGGCGCCAGGTGCGCCTGATCGAAGCACTGCGCACGCTGCGCATGATTCACTACAGCGCGTGGATCGGCCGGCGCTGGAACGACCCGGCATTTCCGCTTGCCTTCCCTTGGTTCGGCGGTCGGTCTTACTGGGACGAGCAGGCCACACGCCTGCTCGAACAAGTGGACACGATGCAGCAGCAACCCGCCGCCAGCGGGTTGCCCTACTGATTGACAGCCCCTCGCCGGCGGATACGCCGCCGATCCCCCACGGGCATGCCGGCCGGCTTGGGAGCGGCCCTGCGCTCGTCCGGCAGGAATGACAGCCCCTCGCCGGCAGGTACGCCGCCGATCCCCCCCACGGGGATGCCGGCCGGCTTGGGAGCGGCCCGGCGCTCGTCCGGCCAATCAGGCCGCCGTCAGCAGCGCGTTGACACGCCGCACATAGGCGGTCGGGTCTTCCAACTGGCCGCCTTCGGCCAGCACAGCCTGGTCGAACAGGATGTGCGCGAGCTCATCAAAATGCGGGCTGCCTTCCAGTTGCTTGACCAGCGCATGGTCGGCATTCACCTCCAGCGTGGGTTGCGAAACCGGTGCGCTCTGGCCGGCTTGCTTCAGCAAGCGCGCCAAATGGCCGCTCATGTCGCCTTCTGACACCACCAGGCAAGCCGGCGAATCGACCAGCCGCGTCGTGACCCGCACGTCCTTCGCGCGGTCCTTCAAGGTCTGTTTCAAGCGCTCAAGCACCGGCTTGAAGGTCGTCGCCACCTCTTCGGCGTGCTTTTTCTCCGCCTCGTCCTGCAGCTTGCCGAGATCGACCGATCCCTTGGCCACGCTTTGCAGTACTTTGCCTTCGAATTCATGCAAGTGGCTCAGCATCCATTCGTCGACACGATCGATCAGCAACAAGACCTCGATGCCCTTCTTGCGAAAGATCTCCAGCTGCGGGCTGCTCTTGGCTGCGGCCAGTGAATCGGCGGTGATGTAGAAGATCTCTTCCTGGCCGTCTTTCATGCGGCTCACATAGTCGGCGAGCGCAACGCCTTCATCGGCCTGCGTCGACGCAAAGCGCAGCAGCTTGACCAGACGTTCCTGGTTCGCGAAGTCTTCGCCCACGCCTTCTTTCAGCACCGAGCCAAAATCTTTCCAGAACGCTGCGTACTTGGCCTTCTCTGCCGCATCTTCGTTGTCCGCCAGGGACTCCAGCATGCCCAGCACACGCTTGGTCGAGCCTTCGCGGATGGCCTTGACGTCGCGGCTTTCCTGCAGCAGTTCACGCGACACGTTGAGCGGCAAATCGGCGCTGTCGATCACACCCTTGACGAAGCGCAGGTACACCGGCATCAGCGCTTCGGCGTCGTCCATGATGAAGACGCGCTTGACGTACAGCTTCACGCCGCCGCGCTTGTCGCGGTTCCACAGGTCGAACGGCGCCTTGGCCGGCACATACAGCAGCTGCGTGTATTCGCTGCGGCCTTCGACGCGGTTGTGCGTGTAGGCCAGTGGCGCTTCAGTGTCGTAGCTGATCTGCTTGTAGAACTCGGCGTACTGCTCGGGCGTGATGTCGCTCTTGCTGCGCGTCCACAGCGCTGCCGCCTTGTTGACGGGCGCCCATTCGTCGCGCGTGACCTGTTTTTGCGCTTCGGCATCCCACTCTTCCTTTGGCATCAGGATCGGCAGCGAGATGTGGTCAGAGTACTTGCTGATGATCGAACGCAGCTTCCAGCCGCTCAGAAATTCTTCTTCGCCGTCGCGCAGGTGCAGGGTCACCGAGGTGCCGCGCTCGGGCCGCGTGATGGTTTCGATCTCGAATTCGCCGCTGCCTTCGGAACTCCAGCGCACGCCCTCTTCGGGCTTCAGGCCGGCGCGGCGCGACTCGACCGTGATGCGGTCGGCCACGATGAAGCCGCTGTAAAAACCGACGCCGAACTGGCCGATCAGCTGCGCATCCTTTTTCTGTTCGCCTTCGAGCCGGCTCACGAACTCGCGCGTGCCGCTCTTGGCGATGGTGCCGAGGTTGGCCACCGCTTCTTCAGCGCTCAGCCCGATGCCGTTGTCGCGGATGGTGATGGT
Source organism: Rhizobacter sp. (assembly GCA_035644375.1). Taxonomy (GTDB): domain Bacteria; phylum Pseudomonadota; class Gammaproteobacteria; order Burkholderiales; family Burkholderiaceae_C; genus Rhizobacter. Next base: position 3,605 of record DASQOS010000448.1, on the reverse strand, counting down.
CTTGGCGTCCTTGTCGAAGCTGACCCGCACCTCCAGGTTGGGTGCGTCTTCGTACAGCTCGGCGTGGTTCAAGGCTTCGAAGCGCAGCTTGTCGCACGCGTCGGACGCGTTGGACACCAGCTCGCGCAGAAAAATTTCCTTGTTTGAATAAAGCGAATGGGTGACCAGGTGCAGGATCTGCTTGACCTCGGCCTGAAAGGAAAGGGTTTGTTTGTCCATGGTCTTTTGGGTTATGCAACGCAATGCGCCGGGCCAATCGCCGGAGACAGCATTTTGAGGGCGAAGTTTGTAGTTTCAAGGTGTTGTTTCAAGGGGTCTTTTCGCCTATGGTGCGGGGCCGCGTGTCCTGGCTCCTCTGCGTCGCGCTTCAAAACACGTTTTCAGAATGTCCTTATCCGAGATCCTCGACAACTGGCTGGGTGTGTCGACCTCCCCCGACGCGACGCTGTGGACGCTGGAAGGTCTGCGCGGCGCTGACCCGGTTCTCGGCTTTGCCGTGGTGCTGCTGTTCGCGGTGGTGCTGGGAGAGGCTTTGCACCGCCGCCTGAGGTTGCCGCGCATGTGCGGCCACATGCTCACCGGCGCGCTGGCCAGCCCGCTGGCGCTGCGGCTGGTCGAGCGTGCCGACCTGGAAGTATGGAAGCCGCTGATCGACCTGGCCATCGGTGTGCTCGTGTTCGAGCTGGGCAGCCGCATTCGGCCCCGCTGGCTGCTGCACAACCCTTGGCTGGCGCTGACCTGCGTGCTCGAAGGCGCGTTTGCCGGTGGCCTGGTCACGTTCGGGCTGGTGGCATTGGGCGCACCCTTCGTCTCTGCCGCGCTCGCCGGCGCCGTGGCCATGTCGACCTCGCCCGTCATCACGCTGGCACTGGTGCACGAGTTGCGACCGCGCGGCCAGGTCACCGAGCGTGTGCTGATGATGTCGGCCGCCAACAGCGCGCTGGCCATGCTGGCCGTCAAGGCCTGGCATGTGCTGGCCGCGGCCGATGGCGGTGTGTCCATGTCACCGGAACTGCTGCCCGTGGTCGCCAACGGCTTGAGCGTCGTCTTTGGATCCTTTCTGCTGGGTGTGGCGGCCGGCTGGCTGCTCACCCAGCTGACGCGGCCGATGCAAGGCGCCGCGGTGGCGCCGGTGCTGCAGATCGCGCTGGTCATCCTGGCGGCCATGCTGGCCGCGCAATGGAAACTGTCTCCGTTGCTGGCCTTGCTGGTCGCCGGCATGGTGTCGCGCGCCCGCATGGGCCATTCGCTCACCGTCGAGCGCCACCTCGGCTCGGCCGGCGCCGCGCTCAGCGTGCTGCTGTTCATCTGCCTCGGCATGCTGTTCACGCTCGACCACATCGGTTCACTGTGGCATTCGGTGCTGGTCATCTTGCTGGGGCGCCTGGTGGGCAAGGCCATCGCCGTGACCGCCCTGGCACGCCCCAGCGGTCTGGGCATACGCCAGGCCATGGCGCTGACACTGGCCCTGCAACCCATGAGCAGCCTGACGGTGCTGCTGACCGCCGACACCTTCGGTTGGTTGTCGCAGTTGCCGGGGGCGCAAGGCGGCGTGCTGCAGGCGCTGTTGATCGCCACCACCTTGTCGCAGGTGTTCGGCCCGATCGTGGCGCAGCTTTCACTGCGCCGCGTCGCGCACGAGTGCTCGCAAGTTTCTTTGGCCGCCGAAGGGCGTGACGTTTGAACCCTGACATGGCGCTGTCCGAATTCACCCGTTCCGAGCCGCTGACCCTGGGTGTCGAGCTCGAACTGCAACTGATCAGCACGCACGACTTCGACCTGGCGCCGCAGGCCGAAGACCTGCTGCGCGAGCTCGACAAACACACCGGCGCGTGGGATGTGAAGCCGGAGATCACGCGCAGCATGATCGAAATCGGCAGTTCTGTGCAGCACGAATTTGCGCCGCTGCGCGATGAGCTCGCCGACTTGAAGCAGCAGCTGTCGCGCGCCGCACGTCAACTCAACATCGGCATCTCGGGCGGCGGCACGCACGCCTACCAGCACTGGAGCGAGCAGCAGATCTATCCAACCGACCGCTTTCACTACCTCAGCGAGCTGTATGGCTACCTGGCCAAGCAGTTCACCGTGTTCGGCCAGCATGTGCATGTGGGCTGCGAAAACGGCGACGCCGCCTTGTGGCTGCTGCACGCGCTGTCGCGCTACGTGCCGCACTTCATTGCGCTCAGCGCCTCGTCGCCGTTCGTGCAGGGCGTGGACACGGGATTCGATTCCGCACGCCTCAACTCCGTGTCCGCGTTTCCCTTGTCAGGCCGCGCGCCCTTCGTTCACAGCTGGGAAGAATTCGGCCAGTACTTTGACAAGATGACCAGCACCGGCGTGGTCGAGTCGATGAAAGACTTTTATTGGGACATCCGGCCCAAACCCGAGTTCGGCACCATCGAGCTGCGCGTCTGCGACACGCCGCTCACGGTGGACAAGGCTGCCGCATTGGCCTGCTACCTGCAATGCATTTGCCGCTACCTGCGCGAAGAAAAACCGTTCGAGCCGACTGAGGACGACTACCTCGTCTACACCTTCAACCGGTTTCAGGCTTGCCGCTTCGGTCTCGATGGCGAAATCGTCGACCCGAAAACCAAGCAGCGGGTGCGGTTGGGGGACGACATCTTGCGCACCTTGGCGCGCATCGATGAGCATGCGCTCGACCTGCGGGCGCTGGACGGGAACAACTTGATTCGCGACAGCTTGTTTGTCGGCAATGATGCGGCTTGGCTGCGGCAGCGGCGGGGGATGGGGTTGCCGTTGTCGGCGGTGGTGGAGGATGCGGCGCGGAGGTGGATGGGGTGAGGGGGGCTTGCCTTTGCCTTTGTTGCTACTGATTGCTTCTGCTTTTTTTCTTCTCACTGCGTGAGGCGGCGTCGGGTCTCACGCAGTGAGAAGAAGAAAAGCCAAAACAACAGGGGGCGAATCCCAACGCGGTGCATCGCAGATGGAAAAAAAAGAAAAGCAAAAAGCAGCACTCAAGCCACCGACCCCATCCGCGCCCGCGCTGAAGCTGCCGCCCCGACGCGCAAACGCAGAAAAAACGGCTATCGTCACGCCCACCGTATTGGCATCAGCAACCATGTCCACGCCAACCATCCCTTCGCTTCGCCACGCCGTTTCGCCCGAAGAGTGGCAAGAGCGCGTGGACCTGGCCGCTTGCTACCGGCTGGTGGCATTGTTCGGCTGGGACGACCTGGTCTTCACGCATGTGTCGGCACGCGTACCCGGCGAGCCGCAGCACTTTCTGATCAACCCCTACGGTTTTTTCTTTGACGAGATCACGGCCTCGAGCCTGGTGAAGGTCGACGAACAAGGCCAGCCGGCGATCGCCACGCCGTTTCCGGTGAACCCCGCCGGCTTCGTGATCCACAGCGCCATTCACCAGGCGCGGCCCAAGGTGAACTGCGTGCTGCACACCCACACCGTGCACGGTGTGGCGGTGTCGGCACAGGCAGACGGCTTGCTGCCGCTGTCGCAGCAGTCCACCTTCGCGCTGATACGGCTGGCGTACCACGACTACGAAGGCGTGGCCTTGCGCGATGAAGAAAAGCCGCGCCTCGTGCACGACCTGGGCGATGCCAACTTCTTGATCCTGCGCAACC
>DASQOS010000447.1:0-7069 GCA_035644375.1 Rhizobacter sp. | reverse complement strand
AGGTTGGGCCAGACCTCGGTTTCCATCAGCACGCCCACCGCAGGCCGAAAGCGCGCGAAAAATCGTTGCACGACGCCCGGCGTGTCGTAAGGCAGCCAGGCCTGCAGGTCGCCTTCGCACATCAAGGCGCGGCCCGCGTGGCGCCCCGTGGCCGTGCTGTGCGTCAGCAAGAGCCGCAGTCCGGGCCGCTGCACTCGCAACGCATCGATCAAGGCCGCGGCAGCGCGCGTCTCGCCCAGCGACACGGCATGCACCCACAGTCCGCCGGACCAGGGTTCGCCGCGGTAGTCACCGAGCCGTTCGGCGATCGCGTGGCGGTACAAGGGCTCGGCCCGGCCGCGCCACCACAGGCGCATCACATAGACCGGCTTCAACAGCATCAGCAAGCCCGAATAGGCTTGCCGAGCCACGCTGTGGCGCTTGCGCCAAGTCGTGCCCGGCTTCATGCCTGCGCGGCCATGCGAACGACCTGCCATGCGGCCCAGACGATATCGACCTCGGGGGCGGGCGGGCGCTCGATCGACACTTGGTGCCGATGCCCGTGCGCCACCTGCGGGCCGGTGCGCCATGCGGTAGGAAAGTTGTAGAGCTGCACGTGCGGCAGGTCCAGCGCCACGGCCAAGTGGCTGATGCCGCTGTCGACGCCGATGACGCCTTGCGTCGTTGCCATGCGGTCGGCCAGCGCGTCCAGCGTCATCGCAGGCCACACCGTCACGTGCGCGCCGATGCCGGTGGCAATGCGCTGAGCCCGCGCGCGTTCCACCGGGCCCGAATGCGGCAACGCGATGGCATAGCCCGACGAGACACAGCGCCTGCCGAGTTCGACCCAGTCTCCTTCAGGCCACAGCTTGTCGTCGCGGGAGCTGCCGTGCACGAACACCAGCGTCCGCTCACGCGGGATGGAAGCCGCCTCGGCGGACCCGCTCCTGCGCAAGCCGAACACCGGAGGCCCCATCAGCGCGTAGCTCAAGGCCTGGGCGGCGAGCTCTCGGCAGCGGTCGAGCGCATGAATGTGCGGGCGCATGGCGATCGGCCGATCGACCAGCCAGCGCGCCGGCCGCTCGAAGCTCGAGCCTTCGGTGCGGTTGGCCAGGCCGAAACTCGTGCCGCGCGCCAAACGCGCAATGAGTGCCGATTTGGTCAGGCCTTGCAAGTCCAGCACCGCGTCATAGCGCTGCGCTGCCAGGCGCTGCCTGAAGCCGCGCCACTCGGCCCGAACCGCCGAACTCCACCATGCTTTGCGCCAGCGCCGCTGCGCACACTCGATGACCTCGCCGATCCCCTGCACCCGGCGCACCAGCGGCGCAAAACCGGGTTCGACGACCCAGTCGACCTGGGCACCCGGAAAAGCTGCCTGGATGTCGTGCACCACCGGCATCGCATGCACGACATCGCCCAGCGAAGACAGCTTGACGATCAGGATGCGCAAGTGCCTACCGGGCGTTGTGTGCGCATCGTGCCAAACCACTTGCCGCTTGGGGCCGCCCGGCCACCCGAATGGCAGCGACATCCCCTGAAGGGATCGGTCGCGGTATTCCGCGGGCGAGGGGCAGACATGTCAATGGGCGGCGGCCGCGATCTGCGCGTCGGGCTTCACGGCCAGCAAGGCCGACATGAACTGGTCTTGAATGCGATGCAGCGCTTGCGGCGTATGTCCTTCGAAACGCATCACCAGCACCGGCGTGGTGTTGGACGAGCGGATCAAACCGAAGCCGTCGTCGTACTCGGCGCGCAAGCCGTCGATCGTGATGACCTCGTTGGCACCCGGGAACTTGGCGGTTTCCAGCAGCTTTTGCACCAGCTCGCGCGGCTCGCCTTCGGCGCACGGCACATTCAACTCGGGTGTGTTGAAGCTGGTGGGCAGCCCGTTCAACACCCGGCTGGGGTTCTTGCCGCGCGACAGGATCTCGAGCAGGCGCCCGGCCGTGTAGGTCGCGTCGTCGAAGCCGTACCAGCGCTCCGAGAAAAAGATGTGGCCGCTCATTTCGCCGGCCAAGGGCGATTTGGTTTCCTTCAGCTTGGCCTTGACCAGCGAGTGGCCGGTCTTCCACATCAGCGGCTTGCCGCCAGCCTCGCGGATCACCGGCGCCAGGCGCTGCGTGCACTTCACGTCGTAAATGATGGTGGCGCCCTTGTTGCGGCTGAGCACGTCGACGGCAAACAGCATCAGCTGGCGATCCGGGTAGATGATGTTGCCGTCTTTGGTCACCACGCCAAGACGGTCGCCATCGCCGTCGAACGCGAGGCCGATTTCGGCATCGGTGGTCTGCACGGTGCGGATCAGGTCGGCCAGGTTCTCGGGTTTGCTGGGGTCGGGATGGTGGTTCGGGAAATCACCATCGACCTCGGAGTACAGCTCGGTCACATCGCATCCCAGCGCACGCAGAATGCCGGGTGCCGATGCGCCGGGAATGCCGTTGCCGGAATCGACAACGATTTTCATCTTGCGCGACAGTTTGCAGTCGCTGACGATGCGCTGGCTGTACTCGGCCAGGATGTCCATGGTCGCGGCGCGGCCCTTGCCTTTGACATAGCTTTCGGTTTCCATGCGCGCGCGCAGCGCCTGGATCTCGTCGCCATAGATCGCACGGCTGGCCAGCACCATCTTGAAGCCGTTGTAGTCCTTGGGGTTGTGGCTGCCGGTCACCTGGATGCCGCTGTTGCAACCATGCTTGCCGCGCGTGGCGGCCACGTAGTACAGCATCGGCGTCGTCACCGCGCCCAGGTCCACCACGTCCAGCCCGGTCGACACCAGGCCGCGGATCAGCGCGGCCACCAGCGCGGGGCCCGACAAGCGCCCATCACGGCCCACCGCCACGGCTTTCTCACCGGCTTCGACGGCAGCGCTGCCGAAAGCCCGGCCCAGGTGCTCGGCAAAGGCTTCATCGATGGTCTTGCCCACGATGCCGCGGATGTCGTAGGCCTTGAAGTTGGACGCGGTGATCTGCATTGTTTTACCCCATGTGGATTGACGATTGTAGAGAGCGGACGGCGCTTCTCCTGAGCAGCTTAAGCAAGCTCCGTGACATGTCCGAAAACGGCGAGTCCAGCCCTGGGCGTTGCCGATAATGGCGACATGCTGCTCGATCCCGACGCCTCCTACCAAGTCTTCAAAGCACGCGATGCGCGCTTTGACGGACGCTTGTTCGTGGGCGTCACATCGACCCGCATCTATTGCCGACCCATCTGCCGGGTGCGCACGCCGCGGCGCGAGAACTGCCGGTTCTTCGAGACCGCGGCGCAGGCCGAGGCGGCGGCATTTCGGCCTTGCCTGAAATGCCGCCCCGAAATCGCGCCCGGCCCGGGACTGGCGTGGTCGGTGATGGACGCCTCACGCACCCTGGCGGTTCAGGCGGCGCAATGGCTGGACAAGCAGACCAGCGATGAAGCCCCATCGATGGCCCAGCTGTCGGCGCGGCTCGGGGTGAGCGAGCGCCATCTGCGTCGCATCTTCGCCACCGAGCATGGCGTGAGCCCGTTGCAGTACCTGCAGACGCGGCGCCTGCTGCTCGCCAAACAGCTGTTGACCGACACGCGGCTGGCGATTTCGCAAGTTGCGCTGGCAAGCGGTTTTCGCAGCCTGCGCCGTTTCAACGCCGCGTTTGCCGACAGCTACCGCATGAGCCCGACGCGGCTGCGCGGCGAAGCCGCCACGGCGGACGACGCGCCTCTCGACACAGTGACGGTGATGCTGAGCTACCGCACGCCGTACGACACGGGCAGCTTGCTGCGGTTTCTCAAACAGCGCGCCATCCCCGGCATAGAAACGGTCGAAGGCCGCAGCATCCGGCGCAGCCTGCGCGCGGGCGCCATTGCCGAATCGGCAGGCTGGCTGGAAGCCGAGTTCATGACCGAGTCGGCGACGCGGGCGCCGTCGGTGCGCCTGCGCTTCGCGCCGGCCTGGGCCGCAAGCAGCGGCCAGGTGGTGTCTGCGGTGCGCCGTTGGCTCGACCTGGATGCGTCGCCACACACCATCGACGCCACCCTCGCCGATCTGCCTGGCGCACCTGGACTGCGTCTGCCGGGCAGCATGGATGCGTTCGAGATGGCGGTGCGCGCGGTATTGGGTCAGCAGGTGACGGTGGCCGCCGCGCGCACACTGGCGTGCCGTCTGGTGGAGCGCTTCGGCGCGCCGGCTGTCACGCCCTGGCCGAACATCGCCAAGAATTTTCCGGCACCGTCGGTGCTCGCAGGCACCGCCATCGAACACCTGGCGGCGCTGGGCATCATCCGCTCGCGTGCCGGCGCCATCGTCGCGCTGGCCGCGGCCTGGCCCGAGGTGTCGCAGCACCTGGCGCCGGGTCACCCGCCCGAAGCGCTGATCGACGCGCTGTGTGCGCTGCCCGGCGTCGGCCCGTGGACAGCGCACTACATCGCAATGCGGGCCTTGGGCTGGCCCGACGCCTTTCCGCCCAAAGACATTGCGGTCTTGAACGCGATGAAGCTCTTGTGGGGCACCACCGACCATGGCGCAGCCCAGGCCACGGCCCAAACCTGGCGACCCTGGCGCGCCTATGCCGTGCTGCGCTTGTGGAACAGCCTTCAACCTGAGGAAGATCAGACACCATGAACACGACCACTGCATCTTTGTACGACGCCTGCACCGCGCAAGCAAAGTTTCCTTCGCCGCTCGGGCCCGTATTGCTGGCACGCACGCCGCTGGGCCTGGCCGGGCTGTGGTTCAGCGGCCAGAAATGGCACCCGCAAGCGTTGAACGCACCCGAGCAATCCGACGATGCGCTGCTGCGCCGCGCGGCCGTTCAGCTCGGCGAATACTTCGCAGGCCGTCGCACGCAGTTCGAGCTGCCACTGGACTTGCAAGGCACCGCATTTCAGCAACAGGTGTGGCGCGCACTGCTGCGCATTCCGTCCGGAAGCACACGCAGTTATTCCGAGATCGCGCACGACGTGGGCTTGTCGCAGGCCGTGCGGGCGGTGGGCGCGGCGGTGGGCCGCAACCCGGTCTCGCTGATCGTGCCGTGCCACCGCGTGATCGGGCGCGACGGCAGCCTGACGGGCTACGCCGGCGGGCTGGACCGAAAGAAGGCGCTGCTGCAGCTCGAAGGCATTTTGTGAAAGCCATCGACCTGCTGGAACTCACCGGCCTGGCCGCCTTGTGGGGCGCGTCGTTCCTGTTCATGCGCCTGGGTGCCGGCGAATTCGGCCCGGTGGCGCTGGCCGCAGTCCGCGTCGTCGGTGCCTCGCTGTGTCTGCTGCCGCTGCTGTGGCTGAAGGGCCAGTGGCCCGACCTGCGCCGGCACTGGCGTGCCATCTTCCTCGTCGGCATCACCAATTCGGCGCTGCCCTTCTTGTGCTTCAGCTACGCGGCATTGACGGTGCCGGCAGGGCTGTCGGCCATCTTCAATGCCACCACGCCGCTGTTCGGCGCGGTGATTGCGCGGTTGTGGCTGAAAGACCGGCTGACACCCTCACGCATCGTGGGGTTGATGATCGGTTTTGCCGGCGTTCTGTGGCTTGTTTGGCACAACGTGAACAGCGTCATGGTCTTTGCGGCGGGTGGCCAGAGCAGCAGCCACGCGGGCTGGGCCACCTCTGCGTGCCTGGCAGCGACCGTGCTCTACGGCTTCTCGGCCAGCTTCACCAAGCGCTTTCTGACGGGTGTGGCGCCACTGGCTGTCGCCGCAGGCAGCCAGGTCTCTGCATCCTTGCTGCTGGCGATTCCGGCGGTCTTGTGGTGGCCGGCCACGATGCCCGCTGGCCGCACCTGGCTGGCGGCACTGACGTTGGCCGTGGCATGCACCGCGCTGGCCTACGTGATGTTCTTTCGCCTCATTGCGCACATCGGCCCAGCCCATGCGATTTCAGTGACCTTCCTGATCCCGATGTTTGCCGTGCTGTGGGGCTGGACCTTCCTGCATGAGAGCATCAGCCCGACGATGGCTTTGGGTTGCCTGGTGATCGTGGTCGGAACCAGTCTGGCCACCGGCTTCCTGAAGCTGCCAAGTCGCAGCGGCGTGTCGGCCGGGCAAGTTCATTGAGCTGCGCGGTCGAGCGCCGCACAGGGGCGCCACGCCGAGTGTCGGAACGCCTGCCCTCAGTTCAACAAGGTCCTGCGGTCTCGGCTCAGAGATTCCGCCGATTTGCCGCCCGGGTCTTGCGAACGACGGTGCCGACCATCACCAGTCCCAGCAGCATCAGCGCATAGGTTTGCGGTTCAGGCACCGGCGAGACCGTGCCCGAGATGTCGCCGTCATGCACGGCCCAGGCGAACTGTGGGAGTTGCTGGCCATCGAGCAGGGACCGGCCGGTGGCGAACGAGAACGCCGAGCTGAAGCCGTCGGGCATGGTGTTGTAGTCGTAGTTCTGGCCCATGACGTTCAGAAAGCTGCCGGTGTTGTTGCTGGCCAGCATGCCGGTGTCGTGCGTCGAGTTGCCCAGGGTCACGTAGTACAGGTGGGCAAATTCGTCGACGGCGGCGCTGGGCACATAGCGGCAGCCCGCCAGGCCGATCGTCGGGCACGCGGCGTGCGCATCGGAGAAATTGCTGCCGGCCAGGCGCCATCCTGTGACGCCATAGACGTCGAGACCGCTGGCCCAGCCGATCGCTTGCGGCTGCAGCATCTGGCCGGTTGCCGAGAAACCGGAGGTGGCCGCGTAGTTCGCGTCGGCCAGCCACGAGATGTGCAGGCTGGTGTCGTAGTAAGCGTCGGTAACGCCGTCGTGGTTGATGTCTCGCCCTTGCAACGTCGATTCCCATGTGCCCTGTCCGGAGATGGGAATGGCGTGTGCAACACCTGCCGTGAACAGCGTCGCCAGCATGAGCTTCGCGATGACCGCCGGCAGTGCGGTGCAGAGAGACTTTTGCATGACCGTTCCCCTGAAAAAGATTTTTGAACGGCCATCTTCTTCCGCACGAGTACCCTACACACCCCCCTTGGCAGGGGGGCCACGGACTTTGCAGAGGTGGTAATCCCGCGGCACTTTCGACATCTGAAACTGCGCACACGTCGTCCATCTGCCGTCTCATGGCGCAGCCGCGCCGCCTGGCAGCGCGTGCCCTCAAGCCGGTCTCAACGCGAAAACACGAGGAGGCTGTTGGCCGGCAGCA
>DASQOS010000446.1:0-3153 GCA_035644375.1 Rhizobacter sp. | reverse complement strand
CGTAGGTGGTGTTGGCTTCGGAAAAGCCATAGTCAATGTCGGCCTTCAGCGTGTGAAGCGGTACGCGACCTTCGCGGTACCACTCGCAGCGGGCGATTTCGATGCCGTTCAAGCGGCCCGACGACATCAGCTTGATGCCTTGGGCGCCCAGACGCATCGCGTTCTGCATCGCGCGCTTCATCGCACGGCGGAACATGATGCGTTTTTCGAGCTGCTGCGTGATCGAGTCAGCGATCAGCTGGGCATCGATTTCAGGCTTGCGCACTTCTTCGATGTTGACGGCGACTGGAACACCCAAGCGACGCGTCAGCTCGGCCTTCAAGTTTTCGATGTCCTCGCCCTTCTTGCCGATCACGACGCCAGGCCGTGCCGAGAAGATGGTGATGCGGGCATTTTTGGCCGGACGCTCGATCAGAACGCGCGACACCGCGGCGTTCTTCAAGCGCGCCTTCAGGAACTCGCGCACACGCAGGTCTTCGGCCAGCATGGTGGCGAAGTTGGCGTTCGACGCGTACCAGCGCGAAGCCCAGTTGCGCGTGACTGGCAGGCGGAACCCGGTCGGGTGAATCTTTTGTCCCATGGATTTTCCTTCTGCCTCAGTTGCCGACAGTGATGTAGATGTGCGCAGTCGGCTTGCTGATGCGGTTGCCACGGCCTTTGGCACGGGCAGAAAAACGCTTCAGCGTGGCGCCTTGCTCGACATAGATTGTCTTGACCGACAGTTCGTCGATGTCAGCGCCATCGTTGTGCTCGGCGTTGGCAATGGCCGACTCGAGCGCTTTCTTGATGATGCCGGCCGCCCTCTTGGGCGTGAACGTCAGGATGTTGAGCGCCTGGTCGACCTTTTTGCCGCGGACCAGGTCAGCCACCAGCCGACCTTTGTCGGCAGAGAGGCGAACGCCGCGAACGATTGAACGGGTTTCCATCGTCGTCATCCTTACTTCTTGTTGGCCTTCTTGTCGGCCGGATGCCCCTTGAACGTGCGCGTCAGCGCAAATTCACCGAGCTTGTGGCCGACCATCTGGTCGGTCACATACACCGGAACGTGCTGCTTGCCGTTGTGCACAGCAATCGTCACACCGATGAAGTCGGGCAGGATCGTCGAACGGCGCGACCAGGTCTTGATCGGCTTCTTGTCCTTGATCGCCACGGCCTTTTCGACCTTGGCCATCAGGTGGTGGTCAACGAACGGACCTTTTTTCAGTGAACGGGTCATGGTGGTGGCCCCTTACTTCTTGCGACGCGAGACGATGAACGTCTGCGTGCGCTTGTTGTTGCGAGTGCGGTAACCCTTGGTCAAGGTGTTCCACGGAGACACAGGCGCCTGGCCTTCGCCGGTGCGGCCTTCACCACCACCGTGCGGATGATCCACCGGGTTCATGGCCACGCCACGCACCGTCGGACGAATGCCCTTCCAGCGCCGTGCACCGGCCTTGCCGTACTGGCGCAGGCTGTGTTCTTCGTTGGAGACTTCGCCAATGGTGGCGCGGCAGTCGATGTGGATCTTGCGGACTTCACCCGAACGCAGGCGGACCTGAGCGTAGGTGCCTTCGCGTGCCAGCAACGTCGTCGATGCGCCGGCGGAGCGGGCGATCTGCGCGCCCTTGCCAGGCAGCAACTCGATGCAGTGGATGATCGAGCCCACCGGGATGTTGCGGATCGGCAGCGTGTTGCCGGCCTTGATCGGCGCCTCGGCGCCGCTCAGCACGGTGGAACCCACTTCCAGACCGCGCGGCGCGATGATGTAGCGACGATCGCCATCGGCGTAGCAGATCAACGCAATGTGGGCGGTGCGGTTCGGGTCGTACTCGATGCGTTCGACCTTGGCCGGAATGCCGTCCTTGTTGCGCACGAAGTCGACCACGCGGTAGTGGTGCTTGTGCCCACCGCCCTTGTGACGGATCGTGATGTGGCCGTTGTTGTTGCGGCCCGCGTTCTGCATTTGCGGCTCGAGCAGCGATGCCTCGGGCTTGCCTTTGTGCAGATGCGCGTGCACGACCTTCACCACCGCACGGCGGCCCGGCGAAGTCGGCTTGACTTTGACGATGGCCATTACGCGGCCTCCCCGGAGAAGTTGAGCTCCTGCCCCGCCTTCAGCGAGACATACGCCTTCTTGACGTGGTCGCGGCGGCCGATGGAACGACCAAAACGCTTGACCTTGCCCTTTTGAACGACGGTCTGGACCGACTCGACATCCACCTTGAACAGCAGCTCGACGGCCGCCTTGATCTCGGGCTTGGTCGCGTCGCGCAGCACCTTGAACAGCACCTGGTTGTGCTTCTCGGCGGCCATCGTGGCTTTTTCGCTCACGATCGGCGCCACCAGCACCTGGGCCAGACGCCCGGCGTCATGCTTGATTGCGCTCATGACAGCATCTCCTTGAGTTGCTCGATCGCGCCTTTGGTCACCAGCACCTTTTTGTAGTGCACCAGTGACAGCGGATCGGCGTAGCGAGGCTCGACCACCAGCACGTTCGCGAGGTTGCGCGATGCCAGCAGCAGGTTGTCGTCCACCTGGTCGGCAATCACCAGCACCGAGTCCAGGCCCATGGCCTTGAACTTGGCGGCCAGCAGCTTGGTCTTGGGCGAATCGACGGTCAGCGAGTCCACCACGGCCAGACGGCCTTCGCGGGCCAGCTGCGAGAAGATCGCGGCCATGCCGGCGCGGTACATCTTCTTGTTGACCTTGTGGCTGAAGTTTTCGTCCGGGCTGTTCGGGAAAATCCGACCGCCCCCACGCCACAGCGGCGACGACGTCATACCGGCGCGGGCGCGGCCCGTGCCTTTTTGACGCCAAGGCTTCTTGGTCGAGTGCTTGACGGCTTCGCGGTCCTTCTGGGCGCGCGTGCCTTGGCGGGCATTGGCCTGGAAAGCCACGACCACCTGGTGCACCAGCGCTTCGTTGTAGTCGCGCGCGAACACGGTGTCCGGTGCGTCGAACTTCGAAGAAGCCTGACCTTGTTCGTTGAGGAGCTCGAGCTGCATCAGTTGGCTCCCTTCTTGACCTTCACCTTGACGGCGGGGCTGACGACCACATGGCCGTTCTTGGAGCCCGGCACCGCCCCACGCACCAGCAGCAGCTGGCGGGTTTCGTCGATGCGAACGATGTCGAGGTTTTGCGTGGTCTTGGTCACGTCACCGCGGTGACCCGACA
>DASQOS010000445.1:0-13008 GCA_035644375.1 Rhizobacter sp. | reverse complement strand
GAAGCCGCGCGCGTGCTGGTCGAGGCCGTGAAAAACGACTTGAAACCGCGCGACATCGTGACGCGCCGGTCGATCGAAAACGCAGTGGCGGTCATCATGGCCACCGGCGGCTCGACCAACGCGGTGCTGCACTTTTTGGCCATCGCGCACGCGGCCGAGGTCGAATGGACCATCGACGATTTCGAGCGCGTGCGCCGGAAGGTGCCGGTGCTGTGCGACCTGAAGCCCTCGGGCCAGTACCTGGCGGTCGACCTGCACCGCGCCGGCGGCATTCCGCAGGTGATGAAGATGCTGCTGAAGGCCGGCCTGCTGCACGGCGATTGCATCACCATCACCGGCAAGACGGTGGCCGAGAACCTGGCGGCGATTGCCGATGCGCCGCGTGCCGACCAGGACGTGATCCGCCCCATCGCCAAGCCGATGTACACACACGGCCACCTGGCGATCCTGAAGGGCAACCTGTCGCCCGAAGGCTGCGTGGCCAAGATCACCGGGCTGAAGAACCCGGTCATCACCGGCCCGGCGCGCGTCTTCGACGACGAGCAGTCGGCGCTGGCCGCGATCATGGCGCGCCAGATCGTCGCCGGCGACGTGATGGTGCTGCGCTACCTCGGCCCCAAGGGCGCGCCCGGCATGCCGGAGATGCTGGCGCCGACCGGCGCCTTGATCGGCCAGGGCCTGGGCGAATCGGTCGGGCTCATCACCGATGGCCGCTTCTCGGGCGGCACCTGGGGCATGGTGGTCGGCCACGTGGCACCGGAAGCCCATGCCGGCGGCAACATCGCGCTGGTGCAGGAAGGCGACTCGGTCACCATCGACGCACACACGCTGACGCTGCAACTGAACGTGGCCGACGCGGAACTGGCCAAGCGCCGCGCCGCATGGACCCCCCCCGCACCGCGCTACACGCGCGGTGTGCTGGCCAAGTTCGCGAAGAACGCATCCAGCGCCAGCAGCGGCGCGGTGCTCGACAAGTTCGAATGAAGCCGTTCGGCGGATGCATGAAATAAAAAAGCGGCCCGTGGGCCGCTTTTCTTGAACCGGGTGGAAATGCGGGCGCCGACCGAGCGCCGGGCCGCTCCCAAGCCGGTCGGCATCCCTTCGGGGGATCGGCGGCGTACCCGCCGACGAGGGGCTGTCATGACCCTCGCTTGGTGCCGTGGCGCCGGCCCTTCTTGTCCATGCCGAGATTTTCCAGATTTTCTTCGCGGCGTTTGGCCACGCGCTGGTCCATTTTTTCGACCTCTTTGCGTTTGGTGTAGCCCGAGCCATCGGCCCAGGCCCACCACACCACGGCCGCGCCGAACGGCCACAACACGGCCCACCACGACCAGCTGGCCACGACACCGAGATCAGCCACCTTCATGACGAGCAGCAACACGCCCAAAACGATGAAATACATGGAATCGTCCTTGCCCGGATGCCTCGGCGGTCAGATGTGCGTCAACCCCGGGACCTAAACTGCGTTGAGTGCGAAGTGGTGAAAATGTAGTCCACTTGAGGCTCGGTGCCACCGGAAGGAAACCATGAAGTTCCCGCTTTCACTGATTGTTGCCGCTTCCGCGTGGCTCGCCACGCCGGCGTTCGCCAACGCCGACCTGGCGCAAAAGAAGAACTGCATGGCCTGCCATGCCGTGGACAAGAAAGTCGTCGGGCCGGCCTACAAGGACGTTGCGACCAAATACAAGGGCCAGAAAGACGCGGTCGACAAGCTGACGCAAAAGGTCTTGAAAGGCGGCGCCGGCGTGTGGGGCCCCGTGCCGATGCCGGCCAACACGCAAGTGACCGAAGCCGAGGCCAAGACGCTGGTGAATTGGGTGCTGTCGCTGAAGTGAGGTCGCTGGCAGCACGCAACCCAGGTTCGACAGCCTGATCCGCAGGCGCCGGGGCGCGCGGCGTTCACCGACCCGCGCGCCGAACATCACGACCCCCAACGCCGCAGCCACGCAGCCGATGCCGGCCCATTGCCAGGCCGTGACGTGTTCGCCGAGCAGCCCCATGCCCGCAGCCATTCAACGGGTGGGAGCGAGCCGAATCTCGGCGATGACGGCCTTCAGGTAATGCCTTTCGCAGACGCCGCGCGTCCGAACGCGCGACCGTAGCGGAAAACATCGCGGGTACCGCGCTGTCTCAGCCCCCTGAAGCCTGTCGGGCTGTGGGTCGAGCCCGCGTTGGGCCTGCAAGGGGGAAACGAATTTCGACCGCCTCAAACGGTACCCAGACCATGCCCTCTTCGGCACGCTCGATGAGCCCCAACTCTTCCAGGCCCGACACATCGGAGTGAACGTTCGAGTAGTTGCGCTCCGCGACCTTCGCAAGGGCATATACGCTGCAAGGCCCGGTGCGGCGCAGTGTGTCCAGCAGGTCCAGGCGCGCTGGGGTTAACTCGGCAAACAGCGAGCGCGCCGACTCGAAGCTCAGACGGTAGTCTGGCGTTCGGCCTCGACGCGAGCCGGCGACCTGTTTTGCGACGGCTCCGAAGATCGAACCCTTGCGGCTCAGTTCAATGATTGCCTTCATGAGGAACTCCATTCGTTCACATCGCGCTCGAAATCGGCCATGAGCTGTTCAAGCGTGGTGAAGCCGTAGTCCTCCTCTCGCTCGCCCAGATGCCGGTGATCACCCTTGCCGCGTTCGTTGTCGTACCGAACCCGGCATACGCCTGCAGCACCGCGGTGGAGGCGGTACTTGTCGCTGTGCGTCGACGGCGACAGGGGCTCCGAAAGCTCCCAGATCACGACCTCGACGATTGAGCCATCGTCACGAATTTCCTTGGCTTTGGCTGCGAGCACCGCGGGCATGTATTGCATGGTAGCAATATAGGCACCATGCGTCTACTGGGGCCGAACGTTTGAACTGAGCGGCCCTCGCCGGGGTGAACCAGCCGCCGCGCAATCGACCGCGCCACCGCGCTCAGGCGCTTCAGCCCAGGCGTGGCGGCGATGTCGCGGCATCGCTGCGGGCAGCCCCCGTCTGGCGCGATCGCGCACGCTGCAGCAGCAGCGACACCAGCAGCGCCGCGGCCGCAGAACCCATCATCATGGGCGACGAGGTGAGCATCTGTGCCAGGCCATCGACAACTTCCACGCTGACCTGCTGGGCGTGGTCGACCAGGGCCACCACGTCGGTGGTGCGCACCTGTTGAATGTCCTCGAAGCGAATGCTCAGGTTGCGCCAACCGCTGCGCAAGCGGATCTTTGCAAAGATGCCGTCGGCGATGGCCACCAGCGACAGCACGCCCAGCGGCCGCAGCAGGTGCTCCAGCAGGTGGCCGCGTTCGGCCGCCGGCGCGGCCTCATACACCTCGGCCACCAACTGCGGAACCGTCATCTCGGACGCCGCGCCGACCGCTTCGACCAACACAGGGGCAGACGGGCTTGGAAGAGGATTCATGGCGGGTCGACTCCGTGGGATGAGGCTGATGAAGTGCCTGCCCCAGCCTTGCTTGCCCCGAGGGCAGCGGCCAGAGCGTTCGATGCAAATGCGCCATGCTCCGTTCGCGACGGCGGCGGCGTGTGTCGCAACCGCAGCGCCTGTGTTGCATTTGCAATCCAGACCCGCCTGGCCACCTGATGCCACGGGCCATCTTGCGAAGAGCTTGCGGCGTCCGCGTTGCGGCGTGACGGCTTGCCCAGGACAGAAGCAGCGCAGGCTGCAACGCGCACTGCGCCCTTCCCTTGCTTCAGTGCCGCTGGCCGGCCAGACGCAGGTCCAGGTCGAACGACTGGCCTTGTGCGAGCGCGACCGTGTAGCAACGCCGCGTGGCGCCGCTCTGCGTCGAGACGTGGTAAGTGCCCGGCGGCAAGGCGACTTCGACCCATGGACCGGCAGCGTCGAGCGCAAGCATCTCGTGCCCTTGCAGATCGCAGATCTCCAGCGCCAGCGGCGCCCGCCCGTGGCGCGGTCCCTCCAGAAGGTGCGCGCACAAGCGCTGGATCAGGGATTCATCGCGCCGGCCGGCGTTTGCGGCGTCGCAGGCGACGCGAATGCGCAGGCGCGACACTTCGTTGGCAGTGCCCATGTCAGGCGCTGCGCACGGGGGTTCGGGGTTGCGCCATGCGCCAGCCGGCCAGCCACCGCGGCGCGCATCCGCCCCGGCCTTCACAGCGCGTGGCTCAGGCCTGCGGGCCATCCGAACCCATGCTGGCCAGCGCGCTTTCGAGTGCCTGCTCGGCCCGCTCGTACTGGTCATGGCGTGTCAGCCAGGCCGCCCGGTCCAGTGCCGCGAGCGTCTCGGCCGGCACCACCGCGAATGACCCACGCAGCTGTTCGCTCGCCGCGCGGATGATCGCGACGGCCTGCGTGTTGTGGCCGCAATAAATCTCGACGCGGGCGCGCTGGATGTCGGCCACGGCCTGCAACGGGGCCGGCGGCACCGCGGCAGCGTCCGGAACCTCCTGGGCATAGGCGCCAGCACCCACCAGTGCGCTGACGAGCGTGAACATCGGCGTGGTCGTGAACATGATCGAACTCCTTGAGGTGAACGGACAAGTTCAGTGTCGGCGTCCGTCATGCCGCCCAGGTGTCCTGCGCCGCGCCGCAGATGACAGATGACGCAATCCGTGGCCTCAGTGCAGCAGCTCCGCCAGGGCACGCGAGAGATCGGCGCGTTGCAGGGGCTTGGCCAGCACCCGCGTCACGCCGGCCACGGCGGCTCGCTGCGCCAGCAACGAGCCGCCGTAGCCGCTGACCAGCAGAACCGGGACATCGGGTGCAAACGCCCGCAGTGTCTGCGTCAGCTGGGTGCCGCTGAGCTCCGGCATCACCTCGTCCGTGATGACGGCCGCAAAACGCTGCGGGCGCTCACGCAGCGCCCGCAGGGCGGCCGCCGAATCGACGTAGCCCTCCGGCTCGTAACCCAGGCCCAGCAGCATCTCGAGCGCCAGATCGACCAGTTCGGGCTCGTCGTCGACCACCAGCAGCCGCTGTCCGGCCCCGCGCAGCGCCACCGCGACCGGCGCATCGGTCGCGCCAAGCGCCTCGGCGCATTCCGGAAAGTACAGCCTGAAACGCGCCCCCTGCCCCGGGCTGCTGGCGACGTCGATCGCGCCACCGAACTCGGCCACCACGCCATGCACCACCGCCAGGCCCAGGCCGGTGCCGGACTGTGCACCGCGCGTGGTGAAGAAGGGCTCGAACAAATGCTCCATCACATCCGGTGTGATGCCCTCGCCCTGATCCGCCACGGTCAGCACCAGGTAGTTGCCGGCCGCCAGCGAACTGTGCGAGAGCACCCGGGCCGCCGCCACAGGCTCGCGCCGCAACTGGACACTCAGCATGCCGCCTTGAGGCATGGCCTGCATCGCGTTGGCGCACAGGTTCATGACGGCCTCGAAGGCCTGCGTCGGATCGCCGCGCAAGCGTGCCGCCGGGGCTTCGAGCGCACGCTCCAGCACCACGCCGGGTCGCAGCGATGCCGACAACAAGGTCAGCACCTCCTGGACCACGGACTCCAGCCCGAACACGGTCGAGGTGCGCGCGCCGCCGCGGCTGAACGCAAGAATGCGATCGACCAGCGCCTTGCCGCGCAGCGCCGCTTGCAGCACCTTGTCGAGATGGCGCGCCTGGTCGCTGCCCTCAGGCGCGGCATCCTGCGCCATTTCGCCGAACCCGACGATGCCCGCGAGCACGTTGTTGAAGTCGTGCGCCACGCCACCGGCCAAGGTGCCCAGCGATTCGAGCTTGCTGGCCCGTGCCAGCTGCGCCTGCAGCACGCGCTGCGCCTGGTTGCGCCGGCACTCGGCGCGCTGCACGAAATAGACCGCCGCCGCCATGACGGCAAACAGCAGCGCGAGCGCGACACCGGCGCCCTCGGCCGACTGGCGCCACGACAGGAGCACCGCCGCCAGGTCGCGCGTGACCGCCACCTTGATGTCGTAGCGCGCCACAGCGTGCAGCCCGATCAGGTTCTCGCTGCCATCCTGGAAGGTGCGCAGTTCCATGGTCGGTCGATTCGCCAGGCGCTGCGCCATGGTCGCCTCGTCGAGCGGCAGCCGGCTGATGTTGGCGCTCGCCAGACGCACCCCGTCGCTGCGAAAGACAGCCATGTGCGCGCCGGCGGCGGGCAAGGCCGCGCTGGAAGCCCCCAGCAGGGTGTTCGCCGGCAGGCCGGCCAGAATCCAGCCGCCGATGGTCCCCGGCGCATCAGGGAAGCGAATCGCCAGCGCCACCAGGGGTTCGCTGCGGCCCGGGTCGACGAAGGGCCGGCTCAACGACGCGGCATCGACGGCAAGGCTGCCGAGCGCCGGCGCGAAGCTCGGCAGACGCGGCGCCGGCGTGGTGTCGGAGGCAGCGATCACACGGCCCTGGCGGTCCACCAGCCACAGGGTTCGCACCAGCGGCATCAGACCGGCGCGCGAACGCAGCGATGCGGCAGCGGCGGCGCCCGTCGCCAGCAAGCTGCCCTCGTGCAGTTCGCCGCGCAGCGCCTGCAAACCCACTTCCACGCCCCGCACGCCGCGATCGATCTCGTCGGTCAAGGCCAGCGACAGCAGGCCCAGGTCGCGCATCTCGCTGTCCACGGCCTCGCGCCTGAGGTGCCACAGGGCGAGCGCCGCAATGGCCGCGAGCACCATCCACAGCGCCAGGGCCACCAGCCACGGCCTCCATAAATTCGCAGAACGTGGCGGTGGTGTGTCAGCTTCCATGCGCTGGATTGGACTGCAAGCAGCGAAGGAGGTTCAGCGTGGCGTTCGGAGGGACAGTGTCAGCGCGGTTTCAGGGCCTGTGACATCTGACATCCGGCCCCCGCGCGCCGCCATGTTCCGGGCCGACGGCAGCCCGACACTAAGGATGCCACCTTGGCACGCGCCCTGCGCGCCATGGGGCGCAGCGGTGTGTGCGCTGCCCCTGCTGGCAGCAGGCATGAAGGTGCATGCGCTAGGATGCCCAGGCAGCCTCTGGCCACGGAATTTCGGGCCTGTGCCTGCGCCCCTGCCGCCGACCATGAACACCGCTACCGCCCCGCACATTCTTGTCATCGACGATGACCCCGATGTTCGCGAGCTGGTGGCCGAGTACCTGGGCAAGAACGACATGCGTGTCAGCGCCGGCGGGTCGGGACGCGCGATGTTCGAGCTGTTCGACCGCGAGGCCATCGACCTGGTGTTGCTGGACCTGAAGCTGCCCGGCGAGGACGGCATGCAGCTGGCTCGCAGCTTGCGCCAGCGGGCCACCGTGCCGATCGTCCTGCTGACCGGCCGCAACGAGGAAGCCGACCGCGTGATGGGGCTGGAACTCGGCGCCGACGACTACGTCACCAAGCCGTTCAGCCCGCGTGAACTGCTGGCCCGCGTGCGCGCGGTGCTGCGCCGCTACCAGGTGCAGGCCACGCTGCCCGAGCGCGACAACACGCGCCGGGCGTTCCGCTTCTCGGGCTGGGAGCTGAACCTGCGCACGCGCCGCCTGCTGTCGCCCGACGGCACGTCGGTGGAGTTGTCCAACGGCGAATTCAGTCTGCTCAGTGCGCTGTGCCGCGCACCGCAGCGTGTGCTGACGCGCGACCAGTTGTTGTCGATGTCACGCCTGCACGAAGCCGAGGTCTACGACCGCACGATCGACGTGCAGGTGCGGCGGCTGCGTCTGAAGGTCGAGGCCGACAATGCCAATCCGGTGCTGATCGTCACCGAGCGCGGGGCCGGCTACCGGCTGGCCAGCGACGTCGACACCCTGTACTGAACCCGCGCCGGCCCCGCACCCGGCTTCAGGCCTTGAAGTCCAGCACACCGTCCTCCAGTGCGCCATACCGAAGGTCCAGCAGATCACGCACAAAGTTTTGATGCGGCCGCCACGGCGCCTTGGCGCCTTGGCGCGGAAACTTCTTCAGCGCGCGCAGCACATACCCCGGCGAGAAATCGAGCTTGCCGGCGCGCGTGCCGGCGGGGTCGGGGTGGCGCGGCGTGCATTGCCGGTAGCCCTTCTTGTCCATGTGGCGCAGCACGCGGCACACATACCCGCAGGCCAGTTCGCACTTCAGCGTCCACGGCGCACGGGTGTAGCCGAACGAGGCGGCCAGGTTCGGCAGGTCGCTGAACATCAGGCCCTTGTAGTTGAAAGTTTTTGCCAGCTCGATGGGCCGCCCATCGACCGTGAGTGCGATGTCGCCCAGCAATTGAATCTCCAGCCCGGTGGCGCTGACCACCAGGTCGGCCTCGATCTCGCGGCCCGAGCGCAAGCGCAGGCCGCGCTCGGTGAAGCTCTCGATGTGGTCGGTGAGCACCGAGGCGCGCCCGCTGTTGATGGCTTCGAACAGGTCGCCATCGGGCACCAGGCAAAGGCGCTGCTCCCACGGTGGGTAGTGCGGCGAGAAATGCGTGTCGACGTCGCAGCGGCTGGCGTCGACGGTTCGCCGGACGCGATGGATCAGCCATTGCCTGGCACGCTCGGGAAAGCGCCTGGACAGGCCGACAACCAACATGCTGAGCGCCAGGTTCTTCCAGCGCGTGAGGCGGTGGGCCACACCCAGCGGCAGGCAGCGGCGCAGCACCTGCGCCCAGCGGTCTTGCGCCGGCACCGAGACCACATAGGTCGGCGAACGTTGCAGCAGCGTGACGTGCGCTGCGTGTTGGGCCAGTGCCGGCACCAGCGTCACCGCGGTCGCGCCGCTGCCGATCACGACGACGCGTTGGCCGCTGGGGTCGATGTCCGGCGTCCACTGCTGCGGGTGCACGACGCGGCCGGCAAAGCGCGCGATGCCCGGAAAGTCCGGCATGTGGCCTTGGGCATAGCGGTAGTAGCCGCCGCAGATGAACAGGAAATGGCAACTCAAACGCACAGGCTCCCGCGACGGTCCGCGCTCGACCGTCAGCGTCCAGCGTGCGTCCTCGCTCGACCACGACGCGCTGCGCACCTGGTGCTGAAAGCGGATGTGGCGATCGACGCCGTGGGTCTGGGCCGTGTCTTCAAGGTAGCGCAGGATGTCCGCGCCTTCGGCAATGGCCTTGTCGCCGCGCCACGGTCGGAACGAATAGCCGAGCGTCGACATGTCGGAATCGGAACGCACGCCGGGGTAGCGAAACAAGTCCCAGGTGCCGCCCGAGCGCTCGCGGCCCTCCAGAACGATGAAGCGCTTGTGCGGGCATTCGGCCTGCAGATGAACCGCGGCTGCGATGCCGGCCAGGCCGGCACCGACGATCAGCACATCGACGTGTTCGATGCTGTCTGTGTGCTCCGCAGGCCGACCAGTATCGCCACGCGGGATCGGCGGCGTACCCGCCGACGAGGGGTCGTCATCCCGCCGACCGAGCGCCGGGCCGCTCCCAAGCCGGCCGGCATCCCCGCGGGGGATCGGCGGCGTACCCGCCGACGAGGGGTCGTCAATAAGCCTGCCCCAGTTGCTCCAAGATCGCCGGGTTCTCCAAGGTGCTGGTGTCCTGCGTCACGGCCTCGCCTTTGGCCACCGAACGCAGCAGGCGGCGCATGATCTTGCCCGAGCGCGTCTTCGGCAGGTTGTCGCCGAAACGGATGTCTTTCGGTTTGGCGATCGGGCCGATCTGCTTGCCGACCCAGTCGCGCAACTCCTTGGCCAGCACCTTGGCTTCGTCGCCGGTGGGCCGCGGGCGCTTCAGCACGACGAAGGCGCAGATGGCCTCGCCCGAGGTCTCGTCCGGCCGGCCGACCACCGCGGCTTCGGCCACCAACTCGGTGTGCGCCACCAGCGCCGATTCGATCTCGGCCGTGCCCATGCGGTGGCCCGAGATGTTGAGCACGTCGTCGATGCGGCCGGTGATCGTGAAGTAGCCGGTCTTGGCATCGCGTATCGCGCCATCGCCCGCCAGGTAAAGCAGGCGGCCGTGAAAGTCCGCCGGGTAATAGCTTTTCTTGAAGCGTTCGGGGTCGCCGTAGATCGTGCGGATCATCGACGGCCACGGCTTCTGGATCACCAGCAGGCCGGCCTGCCCCCACGGCAGTTCCTTGCCGGTCTCGTCGACCACCGCCGCCATGATGCCGGGGAAGGCCAGCGTGCACGAGCCCGGCACCAAAGGCGTTGCGCCCGGCAGCGGTGTGATGACATGGCCGCCGGTTTCGGTTTGCCAGAAGGTGTCGACGATAGGACAACGCCCGCCGCCGATGTGCTGGTGGTACCACTCCCAGGCCGCCGGGTTGATCGGCTCGCCCACCGAGCCGAGGATGCGCAGGCTGGTCAGGTCGTAGCGCCGCGGGTGCACGGCCTCGTTGCTGTCGGCGGCCTTGATCAGCGAACGGATCGCCGTCGGCGCGGTGTAGAAGATCGACACGCGGTGGTCCTGGATCAGCTTCCAGAAGCGGCCGGCATCGGGGAATGTCGGCACGCCCTCGAACACCACCTGGGTGCCGCCGAGTGCCAGCGGGCCATAGGCCACATAGCTGTGGCCGGTGACCCAGCCGATGTCGGCGGTGCACCAGAACACATCGTCGTGCTTCAGGTCGAAGGTCCACTGGGTGGTGAGCGCAGCGTGCAGCAGGTAGCCGCCGGTCGAATGCTGCACGCCCTTGGGCTTGCCGGTGGAGCCCGAGGTGTACAGCAGGAACAGCGGGTGTTCGGCACCGACCCATTCGGGTTCGCAGGTGTCGGATTGCTTGGCGGTCAACTCGTGCAGCCAGTGGTCGCGCGCGTCGTTCCAGCCCACCTTGCCGCCGGTGCGGCGGTAAACGATCACGTTCTTGATGCTGTCGCAGCCGCCGAGCGCCAGCGCCTCGTCGACGATGGACTTGAGCGGCAACTTTCTGCCGCCGCGCAATTGCTCGTCGGCGGTGATGACCATCACCGCGCCGGCGTCCTCGATGCGGTCGCGCAGGCTTTGCGCCGAGAAACCGCCGAACACCACCGAATGCGTGGCGCCGATGCGTGCGCAGGCCTGCATGGCCGCGATGCCCTCGACCGACATCGCCATGTAGATGACGACGCGGTCGCCCTGCTTGACGCCTTGCGCCTTCAACGCATTGGCCAGGCGGCAGGTGCTGGCCAACAGTTCGTCGTAGGTGACGCGCGTCACCTGGCCGTCATCGGTCTCGAAGATGATCGCCACCTTGCCGCCCAAGCCGGCAGCGACCTGCTTGTCGAGGCAGTTGTACGACACGTTCAACGTGCCGTCTTCGAACCACTTGAAGAAAGGCGCATCGCTGCTGTCGAGTACCTGGGTGAAGGGCTGCTTCCAGGTGACGAACTCGCGCGCCAGCCGGGCCCAATAGCCTTCGTAATCGGCATTGGCTTCAGCGCACAGCTTGTCGTACGCCGCCATGCCCGACACGTGGGCAGACTGGGCCAGTTCTTTGGGCGGCGCGTAGCGCGACGTCACTGATTCGGTCATGACGGATCTCCTGTGGCGTGCTGTGTCGGCAACGGTAAAAGCAAGGATGCGACAACTGCGCTTGCGCGCAATTGACATTGACCCTGAATGTTGTGCGGGCGCGGCCTGCGGATCCAGCGGCGCCCCGCCCTGCCTGCCCTGGGCCGGCCCGATTCTCGCGCGCCCGGCGTCTTTTATGCATGGGTCGACCCGAGGCCCATGCTGCCTCGGCCATCACGCCTGCAGACGCCGCAGCCGCGCCGCGCTGCGGCGTTCGGCACGCCACAGCATCAGCGTGCCGAGGACGCCTGAAATCAGCGAGCCGCAGAGCACGCCGAGCTTCAGTTCGGTGTCGAACACGGCTTGCTGGCCCTCGAACGCCAGGCCGCCGATGAACAGGCTCATCGTGAACCCGACGCCGCACAGCAGGCACATGCCGAAGAACTGCATGCGGTTGGCATGCGCCGGCCATTCGGCGCCGAACAGCTTGACCAGCAGCCAGGCGCAGCCGAACACACCGATGGCCTTGCCGAGCACCAAGCCCGCAGCAATGCCCAGCGGCACCGGCTGCAGCAGGATGTCCAGGGACAAGCCCTGCAACGACACGCCGGCGTTGGTGAACGCAAACACCGGCAACACGACAAACGCGACCCAGGGGTGCAGCGAGTGTTCGGTGGCCTCGAGCGGAGAAGCGTCGCCGGTCGGGTTGCGCAAGGGCACGGCAAACGCGGTGGCCACGCCTGCCAAGGTGGGGTGCACGCCCGACTTCAGCACACACAGCCAGACGACCAGACCGACCAGCACATAGGGAGCCAGCCGCATCACGCCGCTGCGGTTGAGCAGCCACAGCACGGCACAGCCGGCGAGCGCGAGGCCGAGCATCGGCAACGACAGCGTGCTGGTGTAGAACAGCGCGATCACGAGGATGGCCCCGAGGTCGTCGATGATGGCCACGGCCGTCAGGAATATCTTCAGCGACACCGGCGCACGTGCGCCCAGCAGCATCAGGATGCCGAGGGCAAACGCGATGTCGGTGGCCGACGGGATGGCCCATCCCGCCAGCGCGACCGGGTCGCCACGGTTGATCAGCGCGTAAATGAGTGCCGGCACCACCATGCCGCCCAGCGCAGCACCGGCCGGCAGCAGCGCCCGGCGCGGCGTCGACAATTCACCGGCCATCAGCTCGCGTTTGATTTCCAGCCCCACGAGGAAAAAGAACGCCGCCATCCACAGGTCGTTGACCCACACGATCAGCGGTTTGGACAGCACCAGCCAGCCCGGGCCGATGTGCAGTTCGCCGGGGATGCGGCGGAAAGCCTCGTAGCTGTCGCGCCAGGGCGAGTTGCTCAGCCCCAGCGCCAGCACGGTGGCCAGCGCCAGCAGGATGCCGGCGGACGATTCGGCGGTGAAGAAGCGGCGAAATGCCGAGTTAGCACCTGTCATCCACGTCCCCTTGAGTAATAAACTTGCACGCGAAGCCTTGTTCCCGTCCCACCGATCCGTTTCGCGCAGCCTGCAGCAGGGGCCAGCGCCTTCACCGTGAGCCGTCCATGACCACCATCGCCTACGCAGACCTCGTCGAGAGTGTCGCCGCCGCCCTTCAGTACATCAGCTACTACCACCCTGCGGACTATATTGTTCATTTGGCACGCGCTTACGAGCACGAGCAAAGCCCGGCGGCCAAGGACGCCATTGCGCAGATTCTGACCAACTCGAAGATGTGCGCCGAGGGCAAGCGCCC
>DASQOS010000444.1:0-4240 GCA_035644375.1 Rhizobacter sp. | reverse complement strand
CTGCGCCCAGCCAGCGCGCCCTGGCCGCTGTACAGGCTGTGCTCGGTGAGATGGAAGTTGGCGCCGGGCATCAGGGTGCGCACGGCGCCTTCGCCGTGCAGCGTCTTCATCGCCAGTTCGTGGCGTGCCAGCGCGAGGGCGGCGCGGGCATCGGCCACAGCACTGCTGGCCCGGTCTTCACCTGCTTCGTGCTGGGCGAAGCGGCTTTGGCCGCGGCCGTCGTAGGCTTCCAGCCGCGGCACGCCCGCCGGGGCCAGGGTGCTGATGCGTTCGCTGCTCACGCCGGCCAGGCCACGCGGGTCCCAGGCGCCCAGGGTGACGGCGTTGGGCTGCACGCTGCGTTGCACGGCGATGGCGGTGAGGGTGTCTTCGGGCAGACCGTTGGCACGGATGTCGGGGCGGCCGAACCGCAGGGCGCCGAGTTCGGGGCGCTGGGCCTGCGAATCGCTGATGACCAGGCAGTGCTTGGCGGCCTTGGCGCTGCTCAGGGGCTGGCCGTCGTCCAGGTGTTCCAGGCGCCAGTTCCAGCCTTCTTCGCTGAGCAGGCGGGCGACGAAGGCGGCGTCGGTTTCGTCGAACTGGGTGGTGGTGCCGCGCACCGGGGTGGCGGCCAGCGCTTCGGGGCTGAGGCTGAGGCGGAAGTTGGCTTGCGGGTAGGCGCTGAGCACGCTGCTGACGATGGCGTCGGCGCGCTGTTGCAAAAAGACGCGCGTGTCGCTGCGCAGGCCCAGGAAGTGGGTGAAGGCGACCAGCGTCAGGCGGTAGCGGGCGGTGCCGCCGTCGCTGCCGAGTTGGGCGGCTTCGGCCACATAGCCGTGCCAGACGCGGTAGTGGCCATCGGCGCACATCAGGCGCAGGCTTATCTGCTCGCCGATCAAGGAAGTCAGTTTGAGGTGGGCGTTGGCGCTGAGGCAGTCGATGCTGGCGTGCAGCGCGGTCAGGGCCGGCTGCGCGGCTTCGTCCTGGCTGGGCTCGCCGTTGACGTTCTCCTGCCAGCTGGCACGTTCGGCCACCAAGCTGGCGCTGGGCAGCGCGGTCTCGATCTGCAGGATTCTTTGCTGCTGTGAGGCCCACAGCTCGGCCACTACGCGGCTCAATGCGTCTTGCATGCTCATTTTCTTCTCTCCCATTCGGCCACGGCTGGATTCTTTCATGTGGCTGCGAGGCGCCCCGTGGGCGAAACACACTGTTACCTCGGGGGCCTCTATTTCAGGGGCCGGCTTCCCCCAAAAGGCCGGGTCGGAAGGCGGTTTCAGTGCGCTGCCTTGGCGGATGGCGTGTTTTCCTGCCGCTTATCAAGCCATCGAAAAGCCCCCCGTTTTCCATACTTTCCGTCATGCAAGCCCCGCCAAGCGATGCCGCTCTGGCGTTCGTCCGTGGCTTGCGCCCGAAGGAGTATTCATGGCCACTGCTGCCGCCGAAGTCCCAGCCGAAGCCGCTGTGGATGACGCTGCGCCCAAGCGCGGCAAGAAGAAGCTGATCATCATCATTGCTTCGGCCGTGCTGCTGGTGTCGGCGATCGGCGGCGGCGTTGCCTACTACATGATCAAGAAGAAGGCGGCGGCTGTAGCGGCTGAAGCTCAGGAAGACGGCGATGTCGAAACCGTCGCTGCGCCGGTTGAAAAGGAAAAGAAAAAGCACGACTCGCACAAGAAGGCGCCCACCTTCGTTCCGCTGGAGCCGTTCACCGTCAACCTGGCCGACAAGGAGTCCGATCGCTTTGCGCAGATCGGCATCACGCTCGAGGTCGATGAACCCAAATTCGCCGAGGAACTGAAGGCCTACATGCCGGCCATCAGAAACGGCATCCTGATGGTGCTGTCGCACAAGACCTCTCAACAACTTCTGTCACGTGAAGGAAAACTGGCCTTGGCACGCGAAATCATGCGCGAATCGGTGTTGCCGCTGGGCATTGAAGTGAGCGAGCAAGACGACAGCGCCAAAGAAGACGACGACAAGTCCAAGAAAGAGGGCGAAGCGGGAGATCACAACCCCGTGACGCATGTGCATTTTTCTAACTTCATTGTGCAGTGATGATGGCCCCCCAGTCGCTTCGCTCCTGCCCCCGAGGGGCGCCACGCCTGAGCCCGGGAAACCCGTGCTCGGCGCGTTGCTTGATGGCGGGCCGCAACGCCTTCGGCGTCTGCCCGTCACTGGGCGGTTCGCGCCATGATGCCGGAGACATGGCATGAACCAGCAAATCCTGTCGCAAGACGAAGTCGATGCGTTGCTGCAAGGCATCACCGGCGAAAGCCAGAAGCTCGACGAAGAAGAAGTCCAGAGCGGCGAGATACGCAACTACGACCTGTCGAGCCAGGAACGGATCGTCCGGGGGCGCATGCCCACGATGGAAATCATCAACGAACGGTTTGCGCGCAACGTGCGCATCGGGCTGTTCAACTTCATTCGCAAGAGCCCTGAAATCTCGATCGGCGGCATCAAGGTGCAGAAGTACAGCGCCTTCCTGCGCGAGATCGTGGTGCCGACCAACTTCAACATCGTCTCGGTGCGGCCGCTGCGCGGCAACGGCCTGATCGTGTGCGATCCGACGCTGGTGTTCGCGGTGATCGATGCGCTGTTCGGCGGCGCCGGCAAGTTCCACACGCGCATCGAAGGGCGCGATTTCTCGCCCACCGAACAACGCATCATCACGCGCCTGGTCGAGGTCGTGACGACCGAGTACAAGAAGGCCTGGCACGGCATCTACCCGCTGGAGCTGGAATATCAGCGCTCGGAGATGCAGCCGCAGTTCGCCAACATCGCCACGCCGAGTGAAATCGTGGTCGCGACCTCGTTCACACTGGAAATCGGCGACACGACGGGCACCATCCACTTCTGCATTCCGTATGCGACGCTGGAGCCGATCCGCGACGTGCTGTATTCGACCATCCAGGGTGACAGCAACGAGCCGGACCGGCGTTGGGTCAACCTGATGAAGCAGCAGATCCAGGCGGCCGAGGTCGAGCTGGTGGCCGAACTGGCGCAGGCGCCGGCCACGGTGGAACAGCTGCTGTCCTTCAAGCCCGGCGACTTCATCGAACTCGATCTGGTGGCCGGCATCCAGGCCAAGGTGTCGGGCGTGCCGATCTTCGACTGTCACTACGGAACCTCCAACGGCAAGTACGCCTTGAAGATCGATCAACTGTTGACCAGCTCCAACATGGGCTGGCTGGGAGAAGACAATGTCAGCTGAAGAAAACGAAGCCGCGCCATCTGCAGAAGACGCGATGGCCGCCGAATGGGCTGCCGCGTTGGCCGAGTCCAAGCCGGAAGCCGAGCCGGCGACCGCTCTGGAAGGGCTTGCCGAACCGGCCACGCCGGTCGCGTTCACCGACTTCGCGTCGCAGGGCGCACCCGGGGCGGTCAACGACATCAACATGATTCTCGACATCCCGGTGCAACTCACCGTGGAGTTGGGACGCACGCGCATTCCGATCAAGCACATCCTGCAACTGGCGCAGGGCTCGGTGGTCGAACTCGACGCCATGGCCGGCGAGCCGATGGACGTGCTGGTCAACGGCTACCTCATCGCTCAAGGCGAAGTGGTGGTGGTGAACGACAAGTTCGGTATTCGTCTCACGGACATCGTGACGCCGAGCGAGCGCATGCGCCGCTTGAGCCGCGTCTGATGCGGCAGGAGATGAAGTGATCGCAACGGGTTTGACGTCGCTGCTGTGGTTCCTCGCCATCATCGTGCTGATTCCGCTGGCGCTGTGGCTGCTCAAGCGAACCCCCATGGGCGGCGGCGCAGCGCAGGGCGTGATGCGCAACGTGGCGATGCTGCCGCTGTCGCCGAACCAGCGCCTGCTGACGGTTGAAGTGGGTCAGGGCGACCAGCGTAAATGGCTGGTGCTGGGCGTGACCGCCCACAACATCACGACCCTGCACACGATGGAGCCGCAAGGCGAAGCGCCCGCAACGGGTTCGCCGCTACCGCCGTTTGCGCAGCTGTTCGGCAAGCTGCGCCGGGATCAAGTCAATGGCGGGGTGCCACGGTGAACGTCGAGATGTTCTGCAAGCGCGCTTTTTTTTCGCCGCGTGCGCGCCGCAACGCAGCGATCCTCGCCCTGTCGTTGTTATCGGCGCTGCCCGGCGTGGCTTTAGCCCAGGCCGCGGGGTCTCCCGGTGGTGGCTTGCCGCTGGTGATCGGGCAGGGAGCCGGCGGCACCAGTTATTCGGTGCCCATCCAGACGCTGTTGTTCTTCACTGCGTTGAGCTTCTTGCCGGCCGTGCTGTTGCT
>DASQOS010000443.1:0-10040 GCA_035644375.1 Rhizobacter sp. | reverse complement strand
GCCCGGCAGCCGCTGGCTGCCGCACGTCACCGACGCCGATGGCCGGCCGCTGCCGGCCGGCTTCAACGCATCACGCCTGCACGCGCTGGCCGAGCGCCGCCACGCCGAGCTGAACGATGCGATCGCACGCCGTCAGTGGTTCGATCCCTGGGTCTTCGAGCTGGAACACGACGCCGGCAGCGACGCGGCCGGGCACGACGAGGACGATGCAACCCCGCAGGCCGTCGATGCCGTCTATCCGTGGGTGGCTGGTTTTGCCACCGCGCTCGAACTGTTTCCGGCGCTGATGCAGCTGGACGCACAGGCCCTGACCGAAGCGCTGGCCCTGGTGTACCGGCACCTGGACGCCGATGACCTGGAAGATGCCGACGACCTGCTGGCCGAGATCGACACGCTGGAGCCGCCGCTCGACCTGAGCGAAGCGGTCGAGGGCCTGGTGCGCGCCACGCTGCTGCTGGCCGATGTGGCGCGCCCGGTGGCCAACGCCGGGCCGCAGCGGCGCCCCCAGCGCTCGCCGCGCCGGCCGCAGCGCCGCTGACGGCTTCAACCGCGCGAGAACCAGCGCCGCGCGTGCAGCCCCAGGCCGGTGGCGACGCTGGCAAAGCGGTCGCCGCGTACCGCGCGCGACTGCGGAAACGCCGCCGCAATGCGTTGCCCCAGCAAACGCAGGCCGGTAGAGCCGCCGGTGAAATACAGCGCGTCGACTTGCTCCGGCTTCAACCCCGCCTGGGCCACGGTGTCGCGAGCGGCGTCGACGATGCGCTGCAGGTCGCCTTCGATGGCTTGCAGCGCATCCTGCTCGCTCAGGCTCACGGCCAAGCCCGCTTCCACAGGGCTCAGGTCGATGCGCGTGGCGCCGCCTTCGGCCACGCTGATCTTGGCCGATTCGGCGCGCGCCGCCAGCTCGTGGCCGAGGCGCTCGGTCAGCACCGTCATCAGGCGCTGGTGGTGCGCCGCGTCGGCGTAAAAGCGGCGCATGCTGCGCAGCTCGGCCACGCGCTGCGGCGTGTACACGGTGTTGATCAAGTGCCAGGTCGCCAGGTCGAAATACACCGCGCTGGGCACTTCCTTGGAGTCGGCCCCAGCGGGGCTCGGCCCATGCGAACCGAAACCAAACTCGCGCAGGATGCTGGCGAGCTCGATGCGGCGGTCGAAGTCGGTGCCGGCCAGGTGCACGCCGTGGTTCGCCAGGATGTCGCCCTTGCGGTCGCGCTTCAGCGCGTGCCGCGGGCCGACGCGCACCACCGAGAAGTCCGAGGTGCCGCCGCCGATGTCGGCCACCAGCACGATCTGCTCGTCGCTCACGCTGCGCTCGAAATCGAAGGCCGCCGCCAGCGGCTCGTACTGGAAGTGGACTTCGTCGAAGCCGACCGCGCGTGCGGCCGATTCGAGCGCGGCCTGCGCCTGCGCATCGCGCGCCGGGTCGTCGTCCACAAAGAACACCGGCCGGCCCAGCACCGCGTGGTTCAGGCGCGTGCCGGCCTGTTTTTCGGCCCGCGTTTTCAGGTGCTTCAGGTAGCCGGCGATGATGTCGATGTAGCGTGCGCCGCGGCCACCGCCGACGTCGGTGGTCTGCTCGATCAGCGGGCTGCCGAGCACGCTCTTCATCGAGCGCATCAGGCGTCCGTCGATGCCCTCGACGTAGGCCGCGATCGCCGCGCGGCCAAAGGCGCGCGGCGGACCGTGCATCGCGGGGCCCTCGGCGTAATAAAAGACCGCCGTCGGCATCGTCAGCTGCTGCGGCTCCAGCTCCACCAGCTGCATGTCGGCGCCGGCAGGGATGGCGATGGACGAATTGGACGTGCCAAAGTCGATGGCGCAGTACATGGGTGGGGAGCGTGACGCAGCAGGGCGGGCGATTGTAGGGGGGCGAAGGCGGGCTTCATGCGACACGCCGTCCCCCGACCCACACGGCTCGCACCAGCGGGTGGTCTTGCAGCGTCCGGCAGCGACACCCTGCCGCTGCCGATGTCGGCGATGCGGCCGTCGTGCAGGCACAGGCTGCCGTGGGGTGTGCCATGGCGCGGCAACTCATCCAGCCGCACGTCGCGCTTCGAGATGCCGGCCCTGAGCGTGCAAGCGATGAGCGGCTACGGCGATTTCATCGTCCTGTAGGAGGGGCCGCCTTTCACGCGGGTCCGGCGTTTCCCGTTGGCGTGATGGCGCCGCGGCGTATGCTCGGCGGCTACTCCGGGTGTTGAAGCCTCTGTCCCCGTCCGCAGGAGCGATGTTTCATGAGCAGCGAGAAAACCAGCGATGTGAAGACGGCGAAGCACATTCGCCTCACCTCGCATCCCGGCCAGCAAGGCGTGTCCGGCATGCCGCCGGTGCGCTGGGGCGCCGCCACGGCGGTCGAACGCGGCGCCTTGATCGGCACCACCACCAACCGCAGCCAGCGCAACGTGATCGGCACGCACAGCGGCAGCTACGGCGTGTACCGCGCCTTGGCCGTCGCGGCGGGCAACCTGGTGAAGGGCCACCGCGCCGACTTGACCGACACCTCGCCCACCGACCTGATCGGCCCCTACCCGCAGTGGAGCGACCCGGCCAAGATGGTGTCGATCGACCCGTGGGGCGCCTCGGTGTCCGACGTGTTCAAGGACGTGATCGCGCAGGGCTACGACATCCGTCCGACCATCGCCGTGACCAAGGCGCACATCCATGTGCCCGAGGTGCGCGACGCGCTGGCGTTCCAGCGCCTCCAGGTCGACGGCAAGGTCTTGCTGCACGACGGCTCGGCCGTGGTCACCAAGGTCGCGATCGAACCGGTGTGGTGGTTGCCCGGCGTGGCCAAGCGCTTCAACGTGACCGAGGCCGACCTGCGCCGCAACCTGTTCGAGGAAACCGGCGGCATGTACCCCGAGCTGGTGACGCGCAGCGACCTCGAAGTCTTTTTGCCGCCCATCGGCGGGCAGACGCTTTACATCTTCGGCGACGCACGCGACCTGGCCAATCCGAACCTGACGCTGACGGCGCGCGTGCACGACGAGTGCAACGGCTCGGACGTGTTCGGCTCCGACATCTGCACCTGCCGGCCCTACCTGACGCACGCCATCGAAGAATGCATTCGCGGCGCGCAGGCCGGCGGCGTCGGGCTGATCGCCTACAGCCGCAAAGAAGGCCGTGCGCTCGGCGAGGTCACCAAGTTCCTGGTCTATAACGCGCGCAAACGCCAGGTCGGCGGCGACAGCGCCGACAAGTATTTCTTGCGCACCGAGTGCGTGGCCGGCGTGCAGGACATGCGCTTCCAGGAGCTGATGCCCGACGTGCTGCACTGGCTCGGCATCCAGAAAATTCACCGATTGGTATCGATGAGCAACGACAAGTACGACGCGATCACCGAGAGCGGCATCGAGGTCGGCGAGCGCGTGAAGATTCCGGATTCCCTGGTGCCGGCCGACGCGCGTGTCGAGATCGAGGCCAAGATTGCCGCGGGGTATTTCACCGATGGCAGCGTGCCCGACGACATCAAGCTCGCGGCAACCAAGGGGCGCGGCCTTGAATGATGACGACCCCAAGACGCCTTCGGCGTCGCCCCCCGAGGGGAGCCTGGCCGGCTTGGGGCGGCCAGGCGCTCGGCCAGGGGATGCGCCAGCCCGGCCGACGGCGATCGATGCCGTCACGCAGATCCGCGACCCCGCGACCATTCGTTCGCGCTGCGCGTCCATCACGCAAGCCGTGGGCGATGGTCGGTCGGCCCACTTCAAGCTCGACCGCAGCCGACTCGGCGAAGTGGCGGCGCGGGTCGAACAGATGACGCGTGCGCAGTACCCCGACTTGCGCATTCCGTACCACAGCCGCTGGCGGCATTTCGAAACCGGCGGCGTCGACCGCAAGGCCGAGATGGACGCGCTGCTGGCCGAGCGCAACACGGCCGAGCAGGCGCGTGCCCGCATCGACCTGAGCGTGGTCAGCGTGCTGCTCGACGCCGGCGCCGGCGCCGACTGGAAGTTTCAAGAGGCCGAGAGCGGCGCTTCGTTCAGCCGCTCCGAGGGCCTGGGCGTCGCGAGCTTTCGCGCCTTCATGGGCGGCGCATTTTCCGCGCTGCCGGACGATCCGCTGCGCGTCGACGCGAGCGCACTGCAACGCATCGACGGCGACACGCTGCGCCGCTGGTTCCAAGTGTCGGGCAACAACCCGCTGGTCGGGCTGGAGGGTCGCGCGGCCTTGCTGAAGCGCCTCGGCGACACATTGCAGAAGTACGCGTTGCAACACGGCGGCGAGGCACGCCCGGGATCTCTGTTCGACACGCTCACCGACCAGGGCACACGTCTGCAACTCAGCGCCGCCGATGTGCTGCGCGCGCTGCTCGACCGCTTCTCCTCCGTCTGGCTCACCGGCAGCAAGCTGCACAACGAGCCGCTGGGCGACGTCTGGCGCCATGCCTGGGCCGGCGGCGAAGGCCTGAGTGCTGGCTGGGTGCCGTTTCACAAGCTCAGCCAGTGGCTGGCGTACTCGCTGCTCGAACCCTTCGAGTGGGCCGGCGTGACCGTCACCGGTCTCGACGCATTGACCGGCCTGCCCGAATACCGCAATGGCGGCCTGTTCGTCGATGGCGGCGTGGTGCTGCTGCGCGACCCGCGACTGCGCGAGCGCGTGTGGAAGCCGGCCGATGACTTCATCATCGAATGGCGCGCGCTCACCGTGTCGCTGATCGACGAACTGGCACCCTTGGTGCGCCAGCGCCTGGGCCGTTCGGCCGAGCAGATGCCGCTGGCCTGCGTGCTGGAAGGCGGCACCTGGGCCACCGGCCGCGCGCTGGCGCGCGAGCTGCGCGACGGCAACCCACCCTTCAAGATCGACAGCGACGGCACGGTGTTCTGACGCACGGGGCGCCCGTTCGAGGGCGTCAATTCGCCAGCGGAATATCGCCTTCGATGAGGCCGGCGACGTATTGCGACCCGAAGCCGGTCAGGTGGACGCCGTCCCAATACAGCGGTTGCCCGTTCTGCATGATCCGGCAGCCCGACCCCGCGTCGCAGAGCCGCCGTCCCAGGCTGATGTAGACGAAGCCGTGCCGGCGCGCTTCGTCCTTCAGAAAATCCTCCACCGGGCCGGTGCTCTGGTTCATCTCTTCGACGGAGTAGACGAGAGGGGTCTTCGCGCCGAACGCTGCTTCTTTGGCCAGGTTGAGGGGCACGTTGTCGCGGGCGCCCGGGGTATCGCCCACGATGTAGACGTGGTGGTGGGCCAAGGCCAATGCGTCCAGCGTCTCTTTCAGTGCGGCCTTGAACTGCGGTGCATCCGCGTGGAAGTAGACCTGCCACGCGGCGTGCAGCAGGATGAACTTCGGCTGCAGCGAGGACACCAGGGCGGGGATCGCCTTCTGCGCGGCGGCGCAACGCGTGCGCGCCGGGACGTAAAGAGCCTGAAAGCCGGAGACCGGCGGACAGGAGTCAGAGACCGACAGCACGCCGGCTTTGCCAAGCGTTGCCGCCATCCTCGAAATGCCGTCGGCGAGGGCCGCGCCGTGCGAGTCCCCCAGCATCAGGAACGACACCGGCGCATCGGCGCGCCCGAGCCGGCACAGGCCTGCCGCGCCGCCCTCGGGCGAAGGCGTGCGCGACAGGCAGTCCCTGAACTGCCCGGCATTCTTGTACGCGTTGGACAGCTCGGTGACCTGCGGCGAGAAGCGGAACGGCAGGCCATCGGACAGGTACATCCAGGACCCCATCGCCCAGCAGATCACCGAGAAGGCCACGAACGCGCGCAGACGAAGCGGCCGCACGGCTGTCGCCTGCACCGGTCGGTCGGCGGCGAGCGCAGTGCGAGATCGGGCGCGGAAGGGCGACTCGATGTACTTCCACGACAGGTGACCGAGCAGCACGGAGGCGATCACGACGAAGGGAATGAACCACGGCGCGTCGCGGAACGCCCCCGGCGGGTAGACGTACTTCGCGAAGACGAGCAACGGCCAGTGCCACAGGTAGATGGAGTAGGACCACTGTCCGATCCGCACGACCGGCGCGTTCGTCAGCAGCGCATGCACCGGGCCTCTGCAGCCGCCGGCATAGATCAGCAGCGCGGCCCCGAGACAGGGCAGTGCGGCGGTCACGCCCGGGAAGGGGGTGTGCGACGAGTACAGCATTCCGCTCGCGACAATGGCGGCCAAGCCGATCAAGCTCAGGGCTTGGCCGCTCACCTTGTTCAGACGGTTCGGCGGCACGAACACGACCAAGCCGCCGACGATGAATTCCCACACCCGCGCGGGCAGCTGGTAGAAGGCGAACAGGGTGTGCGAGTGCGACATCAACACGTACGCGAAGGCGAACGACGCCAGCCCGATCCCGAGCACGGCCGGCGGGATCAGGCGGCGGTGCCGCTGCAGCACGATGAAGACCAGCGGGTAGACGATGTAGAACTGCCATTCCAGCGCCAGCGACCAAGTGTGCAGCAGCGGGTTGTAGGCCAGGTCCTGTGAAAAATAGTCGGTCGTCTTCCAGAACACGAGGTTGGACAGGAAGAAGGGTGCCGACAGCAGGCTGGGGGCCATGTTCTTGACGTGGACCGGCAGGAACAGCAGCGCCGAGACGAGCGCGCACACCAGCAGGGTCGCCGCGTAGGCGGGCACGATCCGGCGTGCGCGCCCGGCGAAGAAAGACTTCAGGCCGTCGCGGTCCAATGCCTTCTCGTACAGGATCCCGGTCATCAGGAATCCGGACAGAACGAAGAAGACGTCGACACCGACGAACCCGCCGGTCACCCAGGGCGAGTCGGCGTGGAACAACACGACCAGCACGACCGCGAGACACCGCATGCCGTCGAGGTGACGGATGTAGCGACCCGGAGCCGCAGGATGGGCTTCGACCATTTCTTCGCTCCCGTGACACACCGGCTCGCGCCGACTTGCCTGATGGCGGACCGGGGCTTCGTCATGGCGGCGCACAGCCCGGCTCGCGTCCCGAGGCACACGGTACATGAATGGCAATGGCGCGCCGGGACGAAGGTCTCAGGGACGGCACGGTGTTGCCCCGGTCAGTCCGAGCGCCGCAACTTCTGCCCTGTCGAAACCCGGCGGATCGTTGATCAGGTCCGCGGTTCAACCGAGGCCGTCTCGGCCTGCGTCCTCAAAGGGCCCGCAGCCTCGGCCATGGGCCTTGCCGCCAAACCGGGGGTGCAGGTCCGCAGACTGTCGTAGCATGCCTTTGAACGTCACCGCCGACCCTCCCATGCGCAGCATTTTTCACCTTGCCTTCCACGTCCAAGACCTGGCCGCGGCCCGCGCCTTCTATGGCGGTTTGCTGGGTTGCCGAGAAGGCCGCAGCACAGCGACCTGGGTCGACTTCGACTTTTTCGGGCACCAGATATCGCTGCACCTGGGCCCGCCGTTTGCGACCACCCGCACCGGTCGGGTGGGCGATCACCTGGTGCCGATGCCGCACCTGGGCGTGGCGCTGGAGTTGCCGGATTGGCAGGCCTTGGCCGAGCGGCTGAAGGCCGCCGAGACCGAGTTCGTGATGCCGCCGCAGCGGCGCTTCGAAGGCCAGCCCGGCGAGCAATGGACGATGTTCTTTTGCGACCCCTCGGGCAACCCGATCGAGGTCAAGGGCTTCGGTTCGCTGGACACGGTGTACGACGCTTGAGCCACGCGATGCGCATGCTGCCGCTTCGCCTGACGCCGGGACAGGACCTGCGCCTCGCGCTCGAAACCGCGGTGCGCGAACAAGGCTGCAAGGCTGCCTTCGTGCTCAGCGGCATCGGCAGCCTGTCCGAGGCCAGCCTGCGCTACGCCGGTGCTTGCGAGGCCACGCACCTGGGCGCCGACCTCGAACTGCTGACACTGGCGGGGACGCTCGGGTCCGGCGGCTCGCATCTGCATGCCTCGCTGTCAACGGCGGCCGGGCAGGTCGTCGGGGGTCATGTCGCGCCCGGCTGCATCGTGCGGACCACGGCGGAAGTGCTGCTGGCGCTGTTGCCCGAATGGGACTTCGCGCGAGCACCCGATGCCCGCACCGGCCATGCCGAACTGGTCGTTCGCCCCCAGGATTCGGACGCGGCCGCAGCTTGATGCCGGCGTGCGCCCAGGCGGAGCCTGGGCGCTGCCTGGCGTGGTTCTCGCTTGACTGCTCGCCAGGCAGCCTGGCCTGAGCCACCCCCACCGAAACCCACTGAAGGAGCCCACACCATGAGCCGTCTGGACGTCACTGAAAAAATCATCACTGCCAAGGTCAGCCAAGGCCTGAAATGGGCCGACGTGGCCGAGACCGTCGGCCTCAGCAAGGAATGGGTCACCGCGGCCTGCCTGGGCCAGATGACGCTGAATGCCGAACAGGCCGCTGTCATCGGCGAGATCTTCGGGCTGAGTGCCGAAGAGCGGAAGTGGCTGATGGTCGTGCCGTACAAGGGCTCGCTGCCCAGCGCCGTGCCGACCGACCCGCTGATCTACCGCTTCTACGAACTCGTCAACGTCTACGGCACGACCTTCAAGGAACTGATCCACGAGGAATTCGGCGACGGCATCATGAGCGCGATCGATTTCCGGATGGACCTGCAGCGCGAGGCCGACCCGAAGGGCGACCGCGTCAGCATCACGATGTCGGGCAAGTTCCTTCCCTACAAGACCTATTAATGCGTCGTACCCCGACGCATTAATTCGCCGCGTTCGAGCGGCAAGGCGCGGGGCGCCTTGCCGCTCAACGCGGTGTCGCGCGGGGGTCTCGCGCCCTTTTCGACCCGTTATGCTGGACCCCAGCCAGGAGCCCGCGCCATGACCACCCAAGCCCCCGTCCACCACATCACGCACCCGCTGGTCCAGCACAAGCTCACGCTGATGCGCCAGAAGGACCGCAGCACCAGCAGCTTCCGGCGCTTGCTGGGCGAAATCAGCATGCTGATGGCCTATGAGGTCACGCGCGACATGCCGACGCAGCTGATCGACATCGAGACGCCGCTGGAGCCGATGAAGAGCCCGGTGATCGACGGCAAGAAAACCGTGTTCGTCAGCATCCTGCGCGCCGGTGCCGGGTTTCTGGACGGCATGCTCAACGTGGTGCCGGGCGCGCGCATCGGCCATGTGGGCCTGTACCGCGACCCGAAGACGCTGGTGGCGGTGGAGTACTACTTCAAGATGCCGCACGACATGCACGAGCGCGACGTGATCATCCTCGACCCGATGCTGGCCACCGGCAATTCGGCGGTGGCCGCGGTGGACCGGCTGAAAGAAACCAAACCCAAGTCGATCCGCTTCGTGTGCCTGCTGGCCGCGCCCGAAGGCTTGAAGAATTTCCACGGTGCACACCCGGACGTGCCGATCTACACGGCGGCCATCGACCGCGCACTGAACGAGCACGGCTACATCGTGCCGGGCCTGGGCGATGCGGGCGACCGCTTGTTCGGCACCAAGTAATTCGCGATTGCGTGAATACTGCCGGCTGACCCGGGTTGATCGAGTGATTGACCGGGCCTGGGCTGTCTAAAGTAGCCCCTGTGAGTCCGCGTGGGACCGTGCTGGAGCTACCGTGAAATCATCCAAGATTCCGTCGAGCCGACATCTGCTTGTTGACGATCTTGCCCGCAAAATGGAAGCGGCCGAAACCGGCCGCCAACCCATGCAGGCGCTGGCCTATCGGGTGCAGGCCCGCATGCTGCGCCGCGCGCTGCTGAACCACCCTGTGGCTGCATACGACGGCCACGACCCCGCCGTCTGGGCCGTCATCGAAGACGCCTTGGTGAACCGCTGCTTCGAAGCCACCGGCCGCTTGCCCACCATGGGCGGCGCCGACATCCAGCGCGTGGCCGACGAGCTGATCACGCGCTGCCGTATCGCTGCCCGCTGAACCGCGAGGCCGGCCTGCGCTGCCACGACAACCGCATCCCCAACTGATCCTGCGTGACCTGACGCTGTCCGTGCGCGTCGCGGCCTGGCCTCGTGTGCCGGCCCGCATCCCGCCAGGCGGCATGCGCGGGGCGATCCGGGTCTCCGGGCGGGCCCTGGGAATGGCTCTTGCAAGCCTGTCGGCGCAAGCTGCGACAGAATCGACCCACTCACGGAGCGAACCATGGACCTGCTCGTCAAGAACGCCCGCCTGCCGGATGGCCGC
>DASQOS010000442.1:0-5751 GCA_035644375.1 Rhizobacter sp. | reverse complement strand
CCCTCAGAGGCGAACGCGCGTCACCAGTTCACCGGCAGCCGGGCCGCCAACACCAGCTCGCGCCCACGGCGCGCCAGATGCGCGCCGCGCTCCAGGTCTTTCATCAGGCGGCTGACCATTTCTCTGGAACAGCCGACGCGGCTGGCGATGTCCTGGTGGGTCAGCTTCTCGGCGATCACCCGGGTGCCATCGGGCTGCGACACGGCCAGCTCCGAGAGCATTTGCACCAGCCGGCCATACACGTCCATCAGCGCCATGTTGCGGGCGCTTTGCGTGGCCAGGCGCGCGCGCCGGATCACGCGCGCCAGCAGCTCGAACGCGAATTCGGGGTCGCTGGCGATGTGCTCGCGCAAGGTGGCGCGCGTGACCACCGCACACAGCGTGGTTTCGAGCGTGATCACCGAGGCCGAGCGCGGGCCGCCGTCCAGGCTCATCTCGCCCAGGTATTCGCCGGGGCCATAGACGCCGTACACAATTTCCCGGCCCCGCGCATCGGAGGCAAAGGCCTTCACGCGCCCTTGCAGCACGATGTACAACGTGTCGCCCACGTCGCCTTCCTGGATCAGCAAGGTGCTTTTGCGGTAGCGCCGGGGTTCGCCACGCGCGGCCAGCCGGCGCAAGGTCTCCGGCAACGAGGACAGGACGTGAGAAACGGCAGCAAGGTCCATGGGCACGGCACAGAGTGAGCGCTTCCGTGCGCCATAGCCCGGAAACGCAAAAACTCTAGCATGCCGTCGCGTCGCCCCGGCCGGCGTTTTTCCAGCCAGGGGTGGGCGCCGCTCAGTGCGCCAATGCCGACTTCATCACGGGGGTGATCGGCGGCAGCACGGACACGCGGTTGACCAGGTCCTGGATGCTGGCGGTTTGGGTCTTGGTGCGGATGCTGCTGATCTGCGAGCGCACGGTGGACACAGCCACGCCGAACTGGCGCGCCACTTCCTTGGGACGCATCCCGCTGCACAAGGCCTGCAGCACGTTGGCTTCGGCCCCGGTCAGCCCTTGGGTGCGGGCGAAGAAGTCGACCGTGAGGGTTTCGCAGCTGCGCCGCTTGCCGAGCATCAGCAGGGTCAGCGGCTCGCTGTCGCCGGGCTCTGCGGCCATGGGCACCACCGCCACCGACAGTGCGCTGCCTTCCTGGCCCAGCGTCAGCAGGCAGCGCCGGCCGCGGGCCGCGTCCACCAGGGCTTGCGTCAGCACCGTCTGTTCGTCGCTGCGGTTCGACTGCACGCGGCCCTGCGCCAGCAGCATGCCGTCGCCGCGCGCCAGTTCGTGGCGCGCCAGCTGGTTGGCATGGCGCAGTTCCCCCGCGGCGTTGACCAGCATCAGCCCGTGGTCCATTTCGTCGAGCATCAAGGTCAGCCAGCGCGTCAAGGGCGCTTTGCCGCCGCGCCGTTCCGGGCCGGCATAACGGCGTTTTTCAACGCGGGCACTGTCCGTGTGAGCCGATAGCGCCAGCTTCGGCGCGACACGTGATGGCTGGGTCTCGAACATAAGCACTCTCCTGTGACGTGAGGCAGGCAGCGACGCTGTGTGCCGACCGTCAAAGATAGAGTTTTAGAAGGTTCACAGGCGGTGAATCTGACCGCCGTTCTTGTGATTTATTTACCTAGCCAAAGGAAACGCCGGGCCGTTCCCAAGTTTGCTTTGCTCCCCTCGGGGGGCGGACGCGCGCAGCGCGGCCTTGGGGCCCAGATCTAGCCAGACACCCGGGGCTCTTCAGCCCAGCACACGCAACAGCCACGCGTTGAGGTCTTCGATTTCGGGCATGCACACGGTGTGCGGCATCGGGTAGTCGTGCCATTCGACGGCATAACCCAGACCGAGCAGCGCATCGCGGGACATGACCGCGCGGTCGAAATCGATCACCGGGTCCTGGCGTCCATGGGCCAGAAAGATCGGCACGTCGTGGTTGGCGGGATGGCGCTCCGCCGCGAGCTGGTCCGTCAGCGGCAAGTAGCCGGACAGGCCCACCAGGCCGGCCAGCCGTTCGCCATGGCGCAGGCCCGCCATCAGCGTCATCGCGCAGCCTTGCGAAAACCCGGCCAGCACGATGCGCGAGGCGGCGATGCCGCGCGCGCGTTCGCCGGCCAGCACGGCTTCGATCTGAGCCTGCGACTGGCGCATGCCCACCGCGTCGTCCTCACGCACGAAATCGTTGCTCAGCACGTCGTACCACGCGCGCATCATGGCGCCGCGGTTGACGGTGACCGGCCGGCGTGGCGCATGGGGAAAGACGAAACGCACGTCGCCGACGGCGCTCAGCTCAAGCTCGCGGGCGATCGGCACGAAGTCGTTGCCGTCGGCACCGAGCCCATGCAACACGATGACGCTGGCCTTGGGCTCGGGGCCGGTTTCGATTTCAACAGGTGGGGTCGACATGGTGGGCTGCGCAGGACAGAGGTGGGGTCGGTCGGTTCAGTGAAGCGTCAGTCTACTGTGGCGCGCCGGCCCTGAGCTTGCGGCAGCGGTGCGCGGCGCTGGACTGGACCTCAGAGCGTGAAGTCGTAGTCGATGACCAGCGGCGCGTGGTCGCTGAAGCGCTGGTCGAGGTAGATGAATTCGCGCCGTGCCAGCGCGGCCATGCCGGGCGTTGCCAGGTGGTAGTCGAGGCGCCAGCCGACGTTCTTGGCCCAGGCCTGGCCGCGGTTGCTCCACCAGGTGTATTGCTCGGCCCGGGTATTGAGCGTGCGAAACACGTCGACCAGCCCCAGCTCGTCCAGGGCGTGGCTCATCCATGCGCGTTCTTCGGGTAGGAAGCCGCTGTTCTTCTGGTTGCTGCGCCAGTTCTTCAGGTCGATTTCCTTGTGCGCGATGTTGATGTCGCCGACCAGGATGAACTCGCGTTCGGCCTTGAGCTTTTGCAGATACGGCGTCATCAAGGCCAGGAAACGAAACTTGGCGAGCTGGCGCTCCGGCCCGCTGGAGCCGCTGGGAAAGTAGCAGCTGATGATGCTGAGCTTGCGCCCGGGCGTGTCAAAGCGCGTCTCGATGTAGCGCCCTTCGGCATTGAACTCGGCGTACTCCGGCGCGCCGAAACCGATGACCACCGCACTCGGTGTCTTGCGCGAATAGATGCCGACACCCGAGTAGCCTTTCTTCTCGGCGAAGTGGAAATACCCTGTCATGTCGTGCACGCTGTCGAAGCGGTCGGCGATGTCGGCGGCCTGGGCCTTGATCTCCTGCACACCCATACAATCGGCGCCCAGGCTTTCGGCCCACGGCAGCAGCCCTTTGGTGGCGGCAGACCGTATGCCGTTCAAATTCAGTGACACCAGTCGGAACACGAAAGACCCCCGATGAGCCCCACCGCACAACGCGACACGCTGGCCCAGGACTTTGTTGAGTTCTCAGTCCAGGCGTCGGTCTTGCGCTTCGGGGAATTCAAGACCAAGGCCGGGCGCTTGTCGCCTTACTTTTTCAACGCCGGGCTGTTCGATGACGGCGCCAAGCTGGGCCGCCTCGCGGAATTCTATGCGCGGCGCCTGCTTGATTCGGGCCTT
The DNA here is from genome assembly GCA_035644375.1 of Rhizobacter sp. Classification (GTDB taxonomy): domain Bacteria; phylum Pseudomonadota; class Gammaproteobacteria; order Burkholderiales; family Burkholderiaceae_C; genus Rhizobacter. The sequence goes on along the minus strand of DASQOS010000442.1, from coordinate 2,251 downwards.
GAATTCGACATGCTGTTCGGCCCCGCTTACAAGGGCATCACGCTGGCCGCAGCGCTGGCGGTCGAGCTGGCGCGCCGGGGCCGCAACGTGGCGTACGCCTACAACCGGAAAGAAACCAAAGATCACGGCGAGGGCGGTTCGCTTGTCGGCGCCAAAGTCGCCGGCCGCGTTCTCATCGTGGATGACGTGATGTCGGCGGGCACCTCGGTGCGCGAATCCGTGGCCCTGATCGAGGCCGCCGGCGCCACGCCCTGCGGCGTGGCGATTGCGTTGGACCGCCAGGAAAAAGCGACCGAGTCGGGCGTCGATCTGGGCTGGTCTGCCGTTCAATTTGTGGAAAGACAGCTCGGACTCCAGGTCTGTGCCATTGCGAGCTTGGGTGACTTGTTGCAGTATCTGAAATCGAATGAGGACCCGGCGTTGCGCGAGCATGTGGCACGCGTGGCGGCGTACCGGGAACAGTATGGGGTGTGAATTGTCGTTCAGCACAGGTGCAGCCAGACTGGCCTTGTCCTTCGGCCTGATGCTGGCGGCCGGCACCAGCTCCGCCGCCATTTACAGCTGCGTGGACGGCAGCGGCCGGCGCATGACGTCCGACCGGCCGATCACCGAATGCTCCACCCGCGAACAGCGCCTGCTGAACGACGACGGTTCGGTGCGCCAGATCGTGCCGCCGACCATGACCGCAGACGAACAGGCCGAGGCCGAGGCCAAGGCGCGGCAGGCCGCGGCCGATCGTGTGGCGCTGCAAGATGCCATCCGCCGCGACCGCAACCTGCTGAACCGCTTTCCGAACGAGGCCGCACACACCAAGTCGCGCGAGGCGGCACTCGACGACGTGCGCAAAGGCGTCAAGTTTTCCGAAGACCGGCTGGCCGAGCTGCAGGCGGCGCGCAAGCCCTTGCTGGCCGAAACCGAGTTCTATGCGGGCAAGCCGCTGCCGCCGCTGCTCAAGCAAAAACTCGATGCCAACGATGCCGCAGCCGCGGCGCAGCGTTCCCTGGTGCAAAACCAGAAGGACGAGATCCTGCGCATCAACGCGCTGTATGACCTGGAGCTGAGCCGGCTGCGCAAACTCTGGGCCGGAACCTCGCCCGGCTCGATGGGCAAGCTGCCGCCCAGCGCCACCCCGGTGGGCAAGGCTGGCAGCCCCTGAGGCCGCTGCACTAGCCGAGTTTTTTCTTCAGCAGCTCGTTCACCTGGGCCGGGTTGGCCTTGCCCTGGGTCGCCTTCATCGCCTGGCCGATCAGCGCATTGAAGGCCTTGTCCTTGCCGGCACGAAACTCTTCGACGGATTTGGCGTTGGCGGCCAGCACCGCGTCGAGGATGCGTTCCAGTTCGCCGGTGTCGCTCATCTGCTTGAGGCCCTTGGAGTCGATCAGTGCGTCGACCCGCTGAGCCGGTCCGATAACCACTGTTGGCGCAAGCCCAGTAATAGAAATCGATCCTTCAGGTGGAGAGATCCATAGTCCATCAAAAGCCTGCTTAGCCCCGCTGTTTGAAACAGTGCCATCGTCAATACGCGAGATGAGCGCGGCGAGAGTCTCGGCGCTAACCGGACTGTTCTCAATGCTCTGATCCTCAGCATTCAGGCGCCGCGCCACCTCGCCCATCAGCCAATTGGCCACCAACTTAGGCCGACCACAGGCTTTCGCAGCCTTCTCAAAATATGCGGCGAAGGCCTTGCTCTGCGTCATCATCGTCGCGTCATAAGCCGGCAAGCCGTAGTCTTTTTGAAAACGCGCGGCCATCACGCCGGCGAGTTCAGGCATCTCGCCGCGCACCCGCTCGATCCACTGCGGCGCAATCACCAAAGGCGGCAGGTCCGGGTCGGGAAAGTAGCGGTAGTCGTGCGCGTCTTCCTTGGTGCGCATCGCGCGAGTCTCGCCGCTGTCCGGGTTGAACAGCACGGTGGCCTGCTGCACCGTGCCGCCGTCTTCGACCAGGTCGATCTGCCATTGAATTTCGAAGTCGATCGCCTGCTGCATGAACTTGAAGCTGTTCAGGTTCTTGATCTCGCGCCGCGTGCCGAAGTCGGCGCCGGGCTTGCGCACCGACACATTGGCGTCGCAGCGGAAGCTGCCTTCCTGCATGTTGCCGTCGCAGATGCCGAGCCACACCACCAGCGAGTGCAAGGCCTTGGCATACTCGACGGCTTCGACGCTGGCACGCATGTCGGGCTCGGTGACGATCTCCAGCAGCGGCGTACCGGCACGGTTCAGGTCGATACCGGTCCGGCCGGCATAGTCTT
>DASQOS010000441.1:0-15386 GCA_035644375.1 Rhizobacter sp. | reverse complement strand
CGTGCTGGCTGCGCAGGCGTTGCGCCAATTCGGCGATGTGCTCAGCGGCCGCCGCTTCGGGAAAAACGGCGAAGAACAAGCGATCCGTCGGCTTTGGCGCCGCGCCGAAGCCATCCAATGAGCGTTGCTGCGGCATGTCGGTCCAAGACGGCATGTTCAGCCGGCGAGCCGAAATGCCGCAGCCATTCGCTCCTGCTCTCGGGGGCGAACCTGCAGGCTGTCAGCGATCTTCGGCCACTGCTTCACGACGACCTGACTGCGCACGATGAGTTCGTCGGCAAGTTTCTTCGAGACCCGGAAATACGGCGCCACCGAACGCGCCAGATCGAGGTCCATCGCGTTGTCGGCCTCGCTGACGTTGAGTTTCAGGCCGTGCGATTCGGGCACGGGATTCATGTCGTAGGCTTCGGACAGGCGCCAGCCCTTGCCGGGCACCAGAATGAAGCCGTGATTGCGCAGGTGGTCGTCGGTATTCGATACCAGCATGTTGAACACGATGCGTGACCACAGCTCGCGCAGATCAACGTTGGTTTGCGCGCCGTGGTCGATCAGCACGCGGGCGATTTCCAGATAGCTGGCGCCGGTCGAGGCGTCGTCCCCGTCCAGGCGGCCGGTGAGCGTCATCGCCGAGGCGAAATGAAGCCTTCCCTCTGGCGTGCGGTCGAAGCGCCGCACGAGAAAGGTGTGGTGCGGGCTTGCGAATGGGCGCGCCAGGCTTTGCGGCACGGCAAGGCCGCAGCCCTTTGCGAGGATCTGCACGATCAGTTCCCAGGCTCCCATGTCGTGCTCGTCGTGCACGCTGGGGAACTTGGCGATCCACGGCTGCCCCTGCGGATCGACCACGCTGGCTTTGGGCCGCGCGCCACCGAGCGAGCCCCCGGGGGCGATCAGCATGCGCAGCCAGTCGTCGCCCGCGGCCGAGGTGTTGTCCGCATCGCGCTCCAGCGCCAGACTGGCCGCTTCAAGTTCTCGCAGCTGCACGAACGGCGGTGCTGCCGCGCCGTACTGGTTGTCGAGAAAATCGCCGGCGTCATCGAGTCGCAAGCGCAGCGCACCGGAACGGTAGACGTCGTGCACGCCCAGCAGGTAGTCCGATTCGTGCAGGCGCTGGGTCTTGCCCACCTGCCCTGCCCGCTGCGCACGCTCCAGCCGGCGGCGCATGAGCCATCGACCCCAGCGATCTGGGCTGGCGTCGGCGAACACGCCGAAGGTCTGGTGGCCCTGCGGCGGGTGTTGCCGGCCCTCGAGGAGGCCCAACCGGGGGTCTATGTGCAGATTCCGGGCGATGGGGTGTGCAAGCACCGCAGCATCGAACTCGAACTCGAAGACTTCCCGCCCCGCCCCGCGCCTGGCATGCAGCCATCCCAGGCGCAGCGGCTGTGCGAGCCCGATCCAGTCTGCATACACAGCGATGTTGGCAGCGATGGTCGCAGCCATGCGCTCAACGCGCTTTCTTCTTCGGCGACACCAAGGGGTCGATCAAGCTGGCAAGTGCCTCGGCGCTGGCGAAGCCGCTCTTCTTGATCCAGTCCCGCGCATCTTTCGAAGGCTTGCGCAACTTCTTGATCTCCTGCGGCGAGCTATCGATGGCACGGCGCCGCTTCACCGTGGCGCCATCCATCGGCACCGGCAGCATGGCCGTCGTCGGCCGCTTGACTGACGGCGACAACGTTTGTCGTGTCGTCTTGGCGCGCGCAGGCAACTGCGCATCCTGCAGCTCCCGGCCCACCGGGTCGGCCTTGCCGAGCAAGTCGAGATCCTTTTCGATGCCCAGCACCTGCATGACGGCAAGGTAGGCACCCATGGTCACTCCCGAGCCACCGCGCTCCAGGCTGCGCAGTGTCATGGGCGACAGGCCGGCGCGTTCTGCCACCTGCTTGGCGGAGAGCCGCCTGCGCAGCCGCGCCAAGCGCAGGCGGTCACCGAACTGACGCAGCAGTTCGGCGGTGGTCGGCAGCAAAGGGGCAGTCTTCTTGGCTATGATGGATGTATTTTATGTATTTGCAGGTTATAACACCAGAATATTATTCTTTTCTACACGGAATGGATTCTGTTTTTTATCTCGAAGAACAATATTTTGGCGTTTATGCCGAAGGAAAACCATAATTTAAGCTCCATACCGGCCCCGCGGTGGGATCGCACGGCGCCGTGACTCCCAATGCCATGCGCCAGAGCACGCAAGTCTTGGTGCTCGAGCCGTATTTGACAGCCGCTCGGCCACGCAAGCTGCGGTCAGGAACCCGACATGAAGCGCATTGCCGGCCGAACCGAATGACTTGAATGCGCAGGTGGTGAAAACCAACCATGGTTTGCCCCTCAGACAGACCGGCACTCGCGTGATCGCGGAGGTGCGTGAGCAAACAGGGTAACCGCGCCATTTAAATGGGGTAATTTAAGTTCATATGCCCCATATTTTGAATATCATTACCCCTATCTGCTCCCAACCCTCTTACGCATGCAGTCGCTGACACCCAGTTTCCTCATGGCACTTCGCTACGACGGCCTGCAGATGGCGACGCTGCGCGCCTTGGGCGAGTACCAAGGCAAGCAGAAACTCTACGCCACCCAGTCTCCGGAAGCCTTGGCCGGCCTGCGACAGGTTGCCGTCGTCGAATCCACCGAATCGTCCAACCGCTTGGAAGGCGTGATCTTGGCACCTGGGCGCTTGAAGTCCTTGGTCATCAAGAACGCCATGCCGAAAAGCCGCTCGGAACAGGAAGTGGCGGGCTACCGCGACGCCCTGGCTTTGATCCATGAAGCTGCTGCCGACATGCCCTTCAGCGAAGGCGTGATCCTGCAGTTGCACACCATGCTCTATCGCTACATGCCACAGCCTGGCGGGCGATGGAAGGCCGCCAACAACGACATCATCGAACGCCATCCGGATGGCAGCACACGGCTGCGTTTCCAACCCGTGGCAGCGCACCTCACGCCCATCGCCATGGGCGAGTTGGCCCAGCACTATGCCCTGGCCTTGGATCGGCATTTGGCCGATCCCCTGGTGCTTGTTCCGCTGGCCATTCTGGACTTCCTGTGCATCCATCCCTTCCCGGATGGAAACGGGCGGATGTCACGCCTGCTTACCTTGCTGCTGCTTTATCGGTTCGACTACGTCGTGGGCCGCTATATCAGTCTGGAGCGCATCTTCGAAGAATCGAAGGAAGGCTACTACGAGACGCTCGAAGCCAGTTCGCACGGATGGCATGAAGGCAAGCATGACGTCAAGCCATGGCTCGACTACTTCTGGGGTGCCCTGCTGCGCTCATACAAGGAGTTCGAGGAGCGTGTCGGCACCTTCGCCCACGGACGAGGAAACAAGGGCGACCGCGTTCGGGCAGAAGCTCTGAAACGTACGCTGCCTTTTTCCATTTCTGAGATCGAAGAGGCTTGCCCAGGCGTGAGCCGCGACATGGTCCGGCTGGTGCTGCGGGCGATGAAGGCCGAGGGGCTGATCGCGCCGACGGGCAAAGGGCGTGGAGCCAGATGGATAAAGCTCAGCGGCTCGCCATGAGCAGCGCTCTACCAGCGCGGCGAGAGAACAGCTTTGCGCCCCGCTCGGACGTACAAGCTGAATTGTTCCGCCATGTCAGCGTCGAGAAGGCGGCGCTCTACCGCGGCGTGATGGAAACTTTCGCAGCGGCCAAGCGACAGTTCCGGCTGCACCTGCGGCCCGACGAAGTGCTCGCCGAAGGTCGGTGGCAATCGTTACCACTTGGGACACCCCCCGGCATCGAGGCTGTCCAGGCGGCACTGGCCCAGTTGACCGAATGGGGCAACCTCGAGTCCCAGCCCGACACGGCGCGCGTGGCGAGCATCAGCGACTTCTACCGCGCGCGCTTCCTCTATCGGCTGTCTCAAAACGGTGAAGCGGTGGAGGCGGCGCTGTCGACCTTCGCACGGACATTGCGCCGCCGTGCCGAGTTGCAGACCGTCGCGCTGGAGGACATTGCCCATCGGCTGCAGGCCCTGCAAGCCCTGGCGGAGGATCCCGAACCGGATGCAGCCAAGGTCCATGAAACCTTGCGCGATCTGGTGCGTGTGTTTGAAGGCCTGGTCGACAACGCCCAAGCCTTCATGGCGGGCATCGGACGCAGCATCGAACTTCAGCAGGCCGAGGCCGCTGCCGTGCTGGCCTACAAGAAGCGCCTGATCGACTACCTGGAGCGCTTTATCGGCGACCTGATCGGCCGCTCAGGAGGCATCGCGCAGCACATCCTGGCCCTGTCACCCCGCATCGACCCCTTGCTGTGGCAGACGGCACAGCGTGAAGCACGCGACAGCGCGCCGAGCGACGAACAAGACCAGGCGGATGCCGTTGCGCGTGGCTGGCAAGTTTGGCGCGAGCGCTGGAAAGGGCTGCGTCGCTGGTTCGTCGCGACCGGTCACGAACCGCCGCAGGCAGAACTGCTCCGCTCGAAGGCGCGGGCCGCGATTCCGCAATTGCTGGCGGCTGTGGCCGCCGTGAACGAGCGGCGCAGCGGGCGGAGCGACCGCTCGGCCGACTTCCGCATGCTCGCCGGCTGGTTTGCGGCCTGCACCGATGACGGGCAAACCCATCAGCTGGCGCGCGCCGCCTTTGCCCTCAACCCGGCACGGCACTTCTCGTTGCTCCCGACACCGGAACCAGGCGCGCAAGATCTGCCTGCGAGCACCCCCTGGGCCGAAGCACCGCCGCTGCGCATCCACCCCCGGTTGCGCGAATACGGTGAAGCCGCACCGCGCGGCGCACTACCGCGCGTGCAGACACGCGACGCCGAGCGGCGCCTGCTGGCCGCGCAACTCCACGAAGAGCACACGCAGATCGAAGCGGCGCGCACGCGGCTTGCCACCGGCCGCCCCAGCCGGTTGTCCGAGCTGGAAGTGCTGGACACGCATGCGTTCACGCTGTTCCTCGCATTGCTGGGCGAAGCGCTCACCGCGCAGGCCTCGCCCAACGAAGCGGTCGAACTGCAAAGCGGTGACGGCCTGTTGCGCATCCGCCTGCAGCCGCTGCCAGCCGACACGCATGCCACGATCGCCACGTCCGCAGGCTCGTTCGCCGGTCGCGACCACCTCATCACGATCACGCGGATGGAGGACGCCGCGCCGCAGGCCGAGCGCCAGGCCGCCCCAAGCCGGCCTGCCGTCCCCACGGGGGACCGGCCGGTGGTTTCGCCGGACGAGGGGCAGACATGACCGACAGCCGCAGCATCGGCCGCCAGCAGGCGCAGCACCGCGATGACGAACGCTGTCAGGCCCTGCGTGCGTTGCTGATGACCCCGCTGATGACCTCGGCCCATGACGCGTTTGCCGCCGTGCGCCGCCACGCCGACGAGTTGCGCGCCTGGTTCGCGCGCGAGACCGGCTGGCCGCTGCACATCGAACGCGACTGCGCCCGCTTGTACAAGCGCCCCGCCGACCTGCACGATGCGAGCCGCGGCCTGCCCGGCTATGAGCGCAGGCGCTACGTGCTGCTATGCCTGGCCTGCGCGGTGCTGGAACGCGCAGACCCGCAGATCACGCTGCGCGTGCTGGGAGAACGTCTGCTGGCACTGGCGGCTGAACCCACCCTCGCGGCACGTGACTTCAGCTTCACGCTGGCCTCCGCACACGAGCGACGCGAGCTGGTCGCCGTCTGCCGCAGTCTGCTGGAACTTGGCGTGCTGCAGCGTGTCGCGGGCGACGAGGAAGGCTTCGTGCGCAGCACGGGCGCAGGGACGGAAGGCGCAGATGCGCTCTACGACGTGCATCGCCGCGTGCTGGCCAGCGTGCTGGCCGCCGTTCGCGGGCCATCGACTTGGCATCCGGAACAGGCGCCGGTGACGCTGGCCGAGCGGCTGTCCGCGCTGGTCACCGAACACGTGGCCGACAGCGAAGAAGCGCATCGCACAGCGCTGCGCCACCACCTTTCGCGCCGACTGCTGGACGACCCAGTGGTCTACCTCGACGCGCTCGATGCCGATCAGCGCGCCTATTTCTTCAACCAGCGCGGCGCGATGGCCGGTCGCCTGGGTGATGCCGCTGGCCTGACCGCGGAACAACGCGCCGAAGGGCTGGCATTGGTCGACGAGGACGGCGCATTGACCGACGTGGCAATGCCAGCAGAAGGCACCGAAGCACACGCCACGTTGCTGGTGGCGGAGTTCCTGGCCGACCGCAAGCGGCCGACTGGCGCGGCCGCTCCCCCGCCGACCACCCGCGTCAACGAAGTGCAAACCTTTCTGGCCGAGGCACGCGTGCGCTGCGGCAGCTACTGGCGCAAGTCAGCGCGCGAGCCCGGTTCGGAAGCGGAATTGACGCGCATCGCCCTGGAGCGCCTGGAAAAACTGCAGCTCATCGCCTGCGCCGATGACAGCGTGCGGCCGCTGCCCGCCTTGGCCCGCTTTGCGATCGGCGAAACCGACATCCAGCACCCTGCCAGCACGGCGCAACCCCTCTTGTTCGACACCGAATGACCAACCCCCGGCATTCGGCCCTGCCCTTGCCGGCGCTGTCACGCTGGCAGCCGCTGCGGCTCGGCCTCATCGAGCTGTTTCATTACGACAGCGAGGAATTCTGGTTTCGCGACGGCCATCTGCTGCTGCGCGGCAACAACGGCACCGGCAAGTCCAAAGTGCTGTCGCTGACGCTGCCTTTCCTGTTCGACGCTCAGCTCAAGCCGTCGCGCATCGAACCCGACGGCGACGCCGGCAAGAAAATGGCGTGGAACCTGCTGCTCGGCCGCCACGACCGGCGCATGGGTTACGCATGGGTCGAATTCGGGCGCATCGGCGAGGACGGTCAGCCGCGCTACCTCACGCTGGGCTGCGGCCTCTCGGCCGCTGCGGCGCGCCCGCAGGTGGACAGCTGGTTCTTCGTGCTGGAAGAGCAACGCATCGGCCAGGATCTGTGGCTGATGAGCCCGAGCAAGGTCGTGTTGACGCGGGAGCGGCTACGCGAGGCGCTGCAGGAACGCGCCGGCCAGGTCTTCGACACCGCGACGGCCTACCGCCGCGCTGTGGACGAGCGCCTGTTCCACCTGGGCCCGGCGCGCTACGCGGCGTTGATGGACACCTTGATCCAGTTGCGCCAGCCGCAGCTGTCGAAGAAGCCCGACGAGGGCAACCTGTCGAACGCCTTGACCGAGGCCTTGCCGCCGATGCCGGCTGATCTGCTGACCGACGTGGCCGATGCACTGAACCAGTTGGAGGAATACCGCCGTGAGCTGGAAGAGTACGAGGCGGGTGAGCCAGTTCAACCAGCGCTACCGGCTCTATGCCGCCACGCAGGCCAGGCGCCAGGCGCGCAGCCTACGCAGTGCGCAGACCGGCTTCGACAATGCCAGCCGCGTGCTCAATGAAGGACGTGCGGCACTGGACAACGCCGGCGCCATCGAGGCCGTGGCCCGCGCAGCGCAAGACCAAGCCGAATCCGCTTTGGCGGCCAGCCGCACCCGGCTCGATGAGTTGCAGAACGACCCGGCGATGGCGGACGCCAAGACTCTGGAACAGGCCGACCGCGAAACCACGCGGCGGCGCAACGAGGCCGAAAGCGCGCTGGGCGCGCGCGGCGTTGCGCAAGCCCGCTTCGATCGCGAGCAGCAGGCTAGCCGCGAGCGCAGCCAGCGTGCAGCACGGGCCGGCCTGGCATTGGTCGACACGCGCAGCGACGCCGCCGCGTGCGCCGAGCGCGCCGGCCTCGCGCTTCTCTATGGCGACAACCCGCTGGCCGTCTGCGACGCGCCCGCCCTCGCCGCGCTGGAGGCACTGGCCATCGACACGGCGCGCAACGATCTGCGCCGCGCCGCATCCACACGCCGCGAACAGGTTGCGCTGATGCTGCGGCGCTGCAATGAGGTCGAGCAGGCGACGCAGGCTCATGTCCGTCAGCAAGCGCTGCGCGACGAACGCCTGGACGAAGAGCAAGCCGCAGCCGAGCAGCGTGAGCAAGCCGATGCCGCGGTCGAGCAACAGGCGCGCGACTTGCTGGACGCGTGGCAGCGCCATGTCGACGGCCTGCGACAACTTCACATTCCCGATGACATGGCCGTGCTCCAGGTGCTGGCCGGATGGACTGCCAGCCTCCAGGGCGACAACCCTGCACGCGCTGCGCTGCACACGGCCCAGCAGACCACGAGCCTTCGCCTGGCGCAGCGGCAAGCCGTGCTGGGCGCCGAACGGCAGACGCTGGAAGACGAGCGGGCCGTGCTGCAGGTCGAACGCACGCAACTCGAACAGGGCGAAGACACCCGCCCGCTGCCACCCGATTGGCGCGCACCCGGCGTGCGCGATGGCCGTGCCGGCGCACCGCTGTGGCAGCTGGTGGACTTCCGGCCCGAAACGCCGGAGGTCCACCGCGCCGGCATTGAGGCGGCGCTGCAGGCCGCCGGCCTGCTCGATGCCTGGGTGACGCCTGATGGGCATTTGCATGCGGCCGATGGCATGCCACTGCCGCACGACGCGCAGTGGCTGGAACGCCCGCGCCAACCGGGTTCCCTGGCCGCGTGGATGCTGCCGGCGGCGCTGGTGAACGATGCGCAGCCAGCCGTATCGCCGGCCCTGCTGCTACGGCTGCTAGAAGGCGTGTCCCGCAGCACGCAGGATGACGCCGCGGCAGAAACCTGGGTCGCGCCCGATGGGCGCTTCCGCCTCGGCGCATTGGCCGGCGCCTGGCATAAGCCCTGCGCAGAATTCATCGGCTACGCGGCGCGCGCCGCCGCGCGGGTGCGGCGACTGCAAGACATCGCCAGTCGCCTGATTGAAATCGCGCAGCGCTTGGCCGCGCTGCAGCAAGGTTTCGAGCAGCTCGCACAGGAGCAACACCAGGCCGCGGACGAATGGCAGACGACGCCCGCTGACGACGCCTTGCGCGCCGCGCACCTGGAAGCGGCGTCGCGCGCCCGGGAATTCCAGTCGGCCCGGCACCGGCTGGAACAGGCCGAGCTGCAATTGCGCGCCGCATTGGACCCATGGGAAACAGCGCGCCAAAACTTGGCACGCGACGCTGAAGACCTGAAACTGCCGCCAACGCGCGAGGCCTTGCAGGGCGTGGACAAGGCGCTACAGGAATTCGGCGAAACGCTGCACGCGCTGGCACAAGCCGCACGCGAACTGCGCGACGAACTGGCCGAACAAGCCCGCCAGCAGCAGCGCGAACAGGAGGCCGACGCCGATGCGGTGCAAGCCTCAGAGCAATCGGCGGAGCGCGACGCACTGGCCGAAGAAGCACGCATTCGCCTGGAAACGCTGCGCGAATCGGTGGGAGCCAAGGTAGAGGAACTTCAGCAGCGGCTGAAGGATGCCCGCGCCGCAGTGAGGGATGGTGAAACCCTGCTGAAGGAGCGCGGGCAGGCGCTGCGCGAAGCCGGCGAAACCCGTGCCCGCGCCGACCAAAAAAACCAGGACGCCGAAACCACGCTGACCGAACGCACCGCGACACGCCAGCATGCCGTCAGCCAACTTCAGGAATTTGCAGCGACCGGCCTGCTGGCTACCGCCATGCCAGACGCCGAAGTGCCCCCATTGCATGCACCTTGGACCATCGAACCGGCGCTGGCACTGGCCCGGCGCACCGAGCAGGCGCTCGTCGGCGTCAAGGATGACGACGACGCCTGGAACCGCGTGCAAAGCCAGATTTCGCAGGATTACACCGAACTCGGCCGCGCCCTGGCAGCGTTGAGCCACCAGGCGCAAGCCGAGACCAACGACTACGGGCTGGTCGTCAGCATCGTCTACCAAAACCGGCCCGAGCGGCCCGACCAGCTCGGCGCCCGGCTCGACGGCGAGATCGCGCAGCGCCGCGAATTGTTGACCGCGGGTGAACGTAAGGTGCTGGAGAACCACTTGCAGGCCGAGATCGCCGCCGCGGTGCAGAAGCTGTTACGCGACGCCGAGCGTCAGGTCAAGACCATCAACGACGAACTGGAAAAGCGCCCCACCTCCACCGGAGTGCGCTTCCGACTGCAATGGCAAGCCTTGTCCGAAGGGACGGACGGGGCACCGGTCGGCCTGGAGGCCGCGCGCAAGCGGCTGCTCAACACCAGCACCGACCTGTGGACCGCTGAGGACCGCCGAGTGGTCGGCGACATGCTGCAGCAGCGCATCGCGGCCGAACGCAGCCGTGCCGATGCAGATCAGGGCGGTAGCCTGCTGGAGCAGTTGGGCCGCGCGCTCGACTATCGCCGCTGGCACCGCTTCCGCGTGCAACGCTGGCAGGATGGGCAGTGGCGCCCACTTTCCGGCCCGGCCTCCAGCGGCGAGCGTGCACTCGGCCTGACGGTGCCGCTGTTCGCCGCCGTATCCAGCTACTACACGCAGGAAGGTTATGCCCATGCGCCGCGCCTGGTCCTGTTGGACGAGGCCTTTGCCGGCATCGACGGCGCGGCTCGTGCCCACTGCATGGGCTTGATCCGCGAATTCGACCTCGACTTCGTGATCACCAGCGAGAGCGAATGGGCCTGCTACGCCGAACTGCCCGGTGTCGCGATCGCGCAGTTGCAGCGGCGCGAAGGCATCGACGCCGTGCATGTCTCACGCTGGACCTGGGATGGCCGTGCCAGAAGGCGTGAAGACGACCCGGACCGCAGGTTCCCCGCCGAATGACGACACCAGCGCCGCCCACAGACCTGGACGCCCGGCTCGAACGCCTGCTCGGCGGCCCCGCGCTCGCGCCGCTGCGTCTGCGCCTGCGGCGCCACTTCGAGCGGCGGGGCGACGGCGACATGGGCAGTACCCTGCAGCTCACGCAACTCAGCGCCGCCGAGCACGAGGCGCTGGCGCTGCTGACCGGGCGCCCGGCCCCTTATTCACGCTCGGCCCGCATCGATGTCGCGCGCCTGGATGCCAGTCTGCTATCAGCGGGGATCGCCAGCTCGCTGCGCGAGGCGCTGGAACGCCTCGACGGCCCCATCGCCAACCGCGCGGCGCTGCTGGCGGCAGCACAGGCCGCATGGTCGGCGGCGACCGACATGCCCGGCGACGACGCCCGGCTGCAGGCCTGGCTGCAAACACCCGCCGCGAGCACCTTGCTCAAGCGCCTGGCGCGACAGGATGCGGCAGCGGCCCAATCCCTGCTGGAACGCGCCGACACCGTATTGCGCCGGCTGCCAGCCGCCGGCATCGCACGCGCGCAACTGGCCGCTCAGACGCTCGGCAACGCCCACGCGCTCGACGCTGGCCAACCCATTGCCAGCATCGTGCTGGCGGCCTGGCGCCATGCCGAGGGTGCTGCATCGCCGCAGCCGGAACCCACCGAGCTCGACGTCGCGGAAGAGACCGACAGCGCCAGGCTCGCCGACGAGCGCACGCGCGACATCTGGTCGCGTGCCGGTGTGCTGGTCAACGAATTGGCCCGGCCCGCCCTGGTGCTGAACCTCCCTGTGTTCGATCCTGCCGCTGCGCTCTGGACACTCGGCGAGCCGGCGTATCTCTCGCTGCGCCAGCTGTTGCGAGCGCCGCCGCGATGGCGCGTGCAAGGCACACTGGTCTTCGTCTGCGAAAACCCCAACCTGCTTGCCATCGCGGCGGACCGACTCAGCGCCCATTGCGCGCCCTTGGTCTGCACCGACGGCATGCCAGCGGCGGCGCAGCGAGCGGTGCTGACCCAGTTGGCACGCGCCGGCGCCCAGCTGCGCTATCACGGCGACTTCGATTGGCCAGGCGTCCAGATCGCCAACCACGTGATTCGCAGCTGGCAAGCGCAACCCTGGCGCTTTGCCGCAAGCGACTACGAAGTCGCCACGCAGAACGCTCCGCACACCCGGCGCGACCTTCCTGCGTCACGGGTCGAGGCCACCTGGGACGCGACGCTCGCGCCCGCGATGCACCGGCACGGCTTGGCCATCGCCGAAGAGGCGGTGGCGGACCCATTGATCGAGGACCTTCGACAGATGTGAATGGGAGCATGCGCCATGCCTCAAGCGCCGAACGATAGTCCGAAGACTTTGACGATTGGCTTACACGACAGTGCGCTGAACTGCGCCGAAAGACGCTTTACTCCCACTCTATTGTCAACAGTTGATCGCGCCTCAGAGTGAAAGCGCGCTGCGTGCCGTCTGAAAAGAGACGCGATACCGACATATTTACCGTCGCGTTCGAGAGCGCCTGCGAGGGCTCTTTGCTCTCGATCTCACTCCTCGATGGTGCGCGACGGCGATTGGAGTGCGAATTTGGCATGTCTTGCAACGCAATGACGGTATCGACTGCTTGCTTCAAGGGGCGGAGACGGTATTGAAGAGAGGATTGACGGTATCACGACCGCTTCTGGTCGTGCCCCCGAGCGCTTCACACCAGTCGGTGGGCACGATGCAGCAAGCATGCTGGGTGTTAATCCGTAGGTCCCTGGTTCGAGCCCAGGTCGAGAGCCGGCATGCTGTCGACCATCGCGTTACTGCACTCTCCCACCAGCTTGACGCCGATGATCTTGTCGATCAACGCGCAGTGATGGCATCGAGTTCCTTGCCGCCGAGGTGCTCGTCCAGCACCTCAATTTGGCCCGGCCCTCCTTGGCCATCGCCTTGTGCAGCGGCTCCTTCAACCATCTCACCGCCGCATCGTTTCACTCCCTCAGCAACGACGAGCTGCAAGCCCGGCTGTCCCCGGCGACGAACAGCTGTTCGTCGACTACGCCGGCCAGACGGCGCCGATGGTCGACCCCACGAAGGGCGAGATCCGCCGCGCCCAAGTGCTCGTGTCAGTAATGGGCGCGTCGAACCATACCTACGCCTGCGCCACCCGGCAGCAAACGGTAGCCGATTGGGTGTAAACCACCACCAGCGACGCTGGAGTGCATCGGCGGCGTGCCCCGGCTGATGCAGGGGCTGGGCAAGCACTACGGCGTGGCGGTGCTGCATGTCGGCCAAATTCAAACCGAGCCACGCCTCACCTAGGAGTCTGCGCGGCAGAAGACTTGCACTGTCAAAAGAGTCAATTTCAGGGGTCGTCGACCCCTTGGCATGTTGAAAAAAAGCGATCCTGCGCGATTCTGAGAGGTCGAATTTTTGCTGCTCATTTCTCGTTGCTTCTGCCGCGCAGACTCCTAGCTTCTCCGGCACAATGCCTCGTCAGCTCCTGCCAAGGGAGAACAGTGGTATGGGGACAACCGAAGCCCGCCAGTGGCCCAGACGATGTGCCGCGTCGACCGCCGCACTGGTTTGCCTGACCGGGTCGCTCGTCGTGGCGGCCTGGGCGTTCGACATCGTCGCGCTCCAGCACATCGTTGCAGGCTGGCCCCGAATGGCTGCCGGCACGGCGCTCGGTTTTGCCTTCGCCGGCGCTTCGCTCTTTCTCGTGGCGACGCGGGGCGCAGACTCGCGCCTCGCGGCCGGCCTGGCCGGCACGGTGCTCCTGCTCGGGCTCTTCAAGCTTGGCGAACACCTGACCGGCTGGCGCAGCGGCATCGACACGCTCTGGCTGCACGACACGGCGGCTGCCTCCGGTGCCGTGGCGCCGGCCCGCATGTCGCCGGCAACTTCGCTCGAGCTGGCTGTGCTGGGCACCGCGCTGCTGCTGACTCCGAACTCGCGGCCACTGCTCCCGTTCCAGGCGCTGGCCTTGCTCGCGGCGCTGATCGGCTGGCTCGGATTCAGCCGCTACCTCTACGGCGGCGCGCCGCTCTTCGCCTACTCCGACATGGCGGTCCACACCGCACTGCTGTTCCTCGTGCTGAGCGCCGGCGTGCTCTGCGCACGCACCAACGGCGGCCTGCTCGCCTTGCTCCTCAGCCATGGGCTCGGCGGCATCACGTGCCGGCGCCTGCTGCCGGCGGCGCTGCTCGCGCCGCTGGTCATCGGCTGGTTGCGCCTGCAAGGGCAGCGCGCCGGTTGGTACGGCACCGAGGCCGGGCTGTCGTTGTTCGCGCTGTCCAATGTGCTGGTCTTCAGCACGCTGGTGTGGGTCACGGCGGCGTATCTCGACCGCATCGACAGCGAGCGCCAGCGCGCCGAACAAAGGGTGCGGGTGCAACTCGAACGGCTGGACCTGCTGCAACGCATCACCCGCGCGATCGGCCAGCGGCAGGATCAGCGCAGCACCTTCCAGGTCGCGCTGCGCAGCCTCGAAGGCGACCTGCAGGTCGCCTTCGCCTGCGTCTGCCTGCACGATCCAGCGGACGATGTGCTCAGCGTCGCCAGCGTCGGCCCCGCCAGCGAGCCGCTCGCGCTCACGCTGGCAATGTCGGCGCGAAGCACGATCGCGATCGATGCCAACGGCTTGTCGCGCTGCCTGCAAGGGCGCCTGGTCTACGAGCCCGACACCGACTCGCTGGCCTTTGCCTTTCCACAGCGGCTGGCGCGGGGCGGGCTGCATTCGCTGGTGCTCGCGCCATTGCAGGTCGAGAGCCGGGTCTTCGGGATGCTGGTCGTCGCGCGCCGGCAAGCCGACAGCTTCAGCAGCAGCGACTGCGAGTTCCTGCTCCAGCTCAGCGAACACGTCGCCTTGGCAGCGCACCAGGCGCAGCTGCACGATGCGCTGCAGACAGCCTATGACGACTTGCGCCAGACGCAGCAGGCCGTGGCCCAGCAAGACCGCCTGCACGCCCTCGGCCACATGGCGAGCGGCATCGCGCACGACATCAACAACGCGCTCTCGCCGGCCGCGCTCTACACCGAGTCGCTGCTGGAACAAGAGACCACTCTCAGTGTGCAAGCGCGCGGCCAGTTGCAGACCATCGAGCGCGCGATCGGCGACGTCAGCGCGACGGTCGCGCGGATGCGCGAGTTCTACCGCCCGCACGAAGCGCAGCCGGTATTGATGCCGCTGCTGCTGAACCAGCTCGTGCGGCAAGTCGTCGACCTGACCCGCGCGCGCTGGAGCGACATGCCCCAGCAGCGTGGCGTGATGATCGAACTGCGGACCGAACTCGCGCCCCAGTTGCCGCACGTGCCGGGCATCGAGAGCGAGGTCCGCGAGGCGCTCGTCAACCTCGTCTTCAACGCGGTCGACGCGATGCCCGAAGGTGGCCAACTGACGCTGCGCACACGAGTCGGCGATGACACCGGGCCGACGGCCGGTGCGCCGCCGCGCACGGTCTGCGTCGACGTGATCGACAGCGGCATCGGGATGGACGAAGAGACCTCGCGCCGCTGTCTCGAACCCTTCTTCACGACCAAGGGCGAACGCGGCACCGGCCTCGGGCTGGCGATGGTCTACGGCCTCGCCCAGCGGCACGGGGCCGATCTCGACATCGAGAGCTCGCTCGGCCGGGGCACGACGGTCTCGCTACGTTTCCCCGCGGCCCACGCCGCGAGCGACCCGGCGCAGCCCGCGCCCGACCCCGTCGTGCCGCCGCTGCGCATCCTGATCGTCGACGACGATCCGGTGCTGCTGGAATCGCTGCGCGGCGTGCTGCAGGCCGATGGCCATGTCATCGTCGGCGCTTACGGCGGCCGCGAAGGCATCGCCGCATTGCAGCGCAAGCCCGCGTTCGATGTG
>DASQOS010000440.1:0-2542 GCA_035644375.1 Rhizobacter sp. | reverse complement strand
CGCGCTCGGTGACGATAGGCAGAGTGCGCAGCTTCTCCAGCGAGTCGCGGATTTCGCGCGGGTAGCGCATGTTGATCGGGAAGCGCTGCAAACCTTCGACCGTCTCGCCGATGTTGTCGCCGCCCACGGCCGAGCTGATGACCGACTGCACGTCGGCGATGTTCATGCCGAAGCGCGCGGCAGCGTCGCGGTTGATCGTCACGTCCACATAGCGCCCGCCGGCCAGGCGTTCGGCCAGCGCGCTGCTGACACCCGGCACGTCCTTCAACGCCTTCTCGATCTCGCCCGTCACCCGATCGATCACGGCCAGGTCGGTACCGGCCACCTTGACGCCCACCGGGCTCTTGATGCCGGTGGCCAGCATGTCGATGCGGTTGCGGATCGGCGGCACCCAGATGTTGGCCACACCCGGCACCTTGACGATGCGGTCCAGCTCATCGACCAGCTTGTCCTGCGTCATGCCGGGCCGCCACTGATCGCGCGGCTTGAACTGGATCGTGGTCTCGAACATCTCCATCGGCGCCGGGTCGGTGGCGGTCTCGGCCCGGCCCGCCTTGCCGTACACGCTGGCCACCTCGGGCACCGTCTTGATCAGCCGGTCCGTCTGTTGCAGCAGCTCGGCCGCCTTGCCGGCCGACAGGCCCGGCAAGGCCGACGGCATGTACAGCAGGTCGCCCTCGTCGAGCCGCGGCAGGAACTCGCCGCCGATGTGCTGCAACGGCCACAGGCTCAGCACCAACGCAATGGCCGCGATCCCCAGCGTCATCTTCGGAGCGCGCAGCACCGCATTCAACAGCGGCCGGTAGATCGCGATCAGCAGGCGGTTCAGCGGGTTGGT
Source organism: Rhizobacter sp. (assembly GCA_035644375.1). Lineage (GTDB taxonomy): Bacteria > Pseudomonadota > Gammaproteobacteria > Burkholderiales > Burkholderiaceae_C > Rhizobacter. The sequence continues at coordinate 1,704 of DASQOS010000440.1, read as the reverse complement.
CTTCTCGTCCGGGATGCGTCCCCGGATCAGGTAGCCCATCAGCACCGGAATCAGCGTGGCCGACAGGCCTGCGGCGGCTGCCATCGCGTAGGTCTTGGTGAAGGCCAGTGGCGAGAACAAACGCCCCTCCTGCGCCTCCAGCGTGAACACCGGAATGAACGACAGCGTGATGATGAGCAGCGAGAAGAACAGCGCCGGCCCGACCTCGGCGGCAGAATCGCCGATCACCCGCCAGCGGGCTTCGCCTTCGAGCTTCTGGTCCGGGTGCGCGTGGCTCCAGCGCTCAAGATGTTTGTGCGCGTTCTCGATCATCACGACCGCTGCATCGACCATCGCACCGATCGCGATCGCAATACCCCCCAGCGACATGATGTTCGCGTTCACGCCCTGGTAATGCATCACGATGAACGCCACCAGGATGCCCAGCGGCAGCGAGACGATGGCGACGAACGCCGAACGCAGGTGGAACAGAAAGATGAAACACACGACGGCCACGACGGCAAACTCTTCGAGCAGCTTGTGGCCGAGGTTGTCCACCGCGCGCTCGATCAGGCCCGAACGGTCGTAGACCGGCACGATCTCGACACCCTTCGGCAGGCTCGCCTGCAGGGTCTTGAGCTTCTCCTTGACGGCAGCGATGGTCTCCAGCGCGTTCTTGCCCGAGCGCATCACGATCACACCGCCGGTGGCCTCGCCCTCGCCGTCGAGTTCGCCAATCCCGCGCCGCATCTCCGGTCCAACCTGAATGCGCGCGACATCGCCGAGGCGCACCGAGACACCGGCCTCGGTACTCACCAGCGGCACCTTGCGAAAGTCGTCGAGCGATTGCAGATAGCCCGAAGCGCGTACCACGTACTCGGCCTCGCCGAGTTCGAGCACCGAGCCACCGGCCTCCTGGTTGGATTTCTGGATCGCCTCGACCACCTTGGTGTGCGGGATGCCGTAGGCCGCCAGCTTGTCCGGATCGAGCAGGATCTGGTACTGCCGCACCATGCCGCCGATCGACGCAACCTCGGCCACGTTCGGCACCGTCTTCAGCTCGAACTTCAGGAACCAGTCCTGCAAGGCGCGCAGCTGCCCCACGTCCTGCTTGCCGCTGCGGTCCACCAGCGCATACTGGTAAATCCAGCCGACGCCGGTGGCGTCCGGCCCGAGCGTGGCCTTGGCACCGGGCGGCAGCTTGGCCTGCACCTGGTTCAGGTACTCCAGCACGCGAGAGCGCGCCCAGTACAGGTCGGTGCCGTCCTCGAACAGCACGTAGACGAACGAGTCGCCGAAGAACGAATAGCCGCGCACCGTCTTCGCACCCGGCACCGACAACATCGTGGTGGTGAGAGGGTAGGTGATCTGGTTCTCGACGATGCGCGGCGCCTGGCCCGGGTAGGTCGTGCGGATGATGACCTGCACGTCGGACAGGTCGGGCAGCGCGTCCAGCGGCGTGCGCACCACCGAGTACACGCCCCAGGCGCTGACCATCAGCGTCGCCAGCAGCACCAGGAAGCGGTTGCCGATCGACCAGCGGATCAGGCGCGAGATCATCGTGTGCTCCCTTCGAGGCGCGCCTCGACACCTCTCAAGCTCGCTTCCGAGTCGATCAGGATCTGCGACGACACCACCACACGCTGGCCGGCCTGCAGGCCGCGTTTGATCTCGGTCTGGCCGCTGCTTTCGATGCCGGCTTCGACATCGACCGGGCGGAAGCGG
>DASQOS010000439.1:0-3258 GCA_035644375.1 Rhizobacter sp. | reverse complement strand
ACGCGCGGCGCCGCCGAAGCCTTGGGGCTGGCGCATGAGATCGGGCACTTCGACGACGGCGCTGCGGCCGACGTGGTGGTGTGGGACTGGGCCGTCGGCAGCGTGCCCGCACACCGCGACGCCGTCGCGCGCGGCGCCGTGCCGCCGCTGCCGGCGCAGACGCTGCATGCGCGTGTCTTCGCCTGGATGATGCTGGGCGACGAGCGCAACGTGGTCGCCAGCTACGTGGCGGGTGAACCGCGCTTTGAACGCAGCTGATGCAATGAGCCTGAGCCGAAACCTAGACGCTGGCATGGACTTTGCGGAGTGGGCGGGTGGGCGGATGTCCTGCCCCACACACAACCACAGCCCGCAGGAAAACTATGCACCCCTTCGTCCGGATCACTTTTGCGGCCGCGCTGGCCGTCGCCTCGCTGGCCGGCCATGCTGCCGACTGGAGCGACACGTCGATCGGAATTCGCTACGGCAAAGAGTTTGCCGAGCCCTTCAACCCCGAAGACATCAGCAAGAAGATCGTCAACCTGACCCACGTCAGCGGCTACAAATACGGCACGAACTTCTTCAACGTCGACTACCTGATGTCCGACAGCACGGACCCCGCAGGTTTTGGCTCGAGCGACGGCGCCCGCGAGGTCTACATCGTCTACCGCCACACGCTGGACATGGAGAAAGTGTCCGGCCAGGCGTTCAAGTTCGGCCCGATGAAGGCGCTCGGCCTGACGGCCGGTTTCGACGTCAACACCAAGGACGACGCCGGCTACAACTCGAAGAAGCAGATGCTCGTGCTGGGGCCGACGGTCAACGTCGATGTGCCGGGCTTTCTGGCCGTCAGCGTGTTGCAGCTCTGGGAAAGCAACGCGCCGTACAGCGACGGCGGCACTCCTACGCCACGCTATCACTACAAGACGCACCCAATGCTGACCGCCGCCTGGGGCATCCCCCTGTTCGGCCTGCCGCTGTCGTTCGAAGGCTTCATGAACTACATCGCCGCCAAAGGCAAGGACGAGTTCGGCGGCGGCACGATGCCGGAAACCAACATCGACATGCAGGTTATGTACGACGTCAGCACCCTGGTCGGCGCCAAGAACGTGTTCAAGGTCGGCCTCGAGTACCAGTACTGGAAAAACAAGTTCGGCAACAACCACAGTGGCCCAGCCGGCAATGGCGCCTTCGCGAAGACACCGATGCTGCGCGCCGAATACCACTTCTGAAAATCCGATCGACCGCGTGCGCCGCCTGCGGCCTGAGCGCAGGCGGTCACGACCCACGGGCGGCGCATGCTTCGTCTTGAACTGACCGGCATCAGCAAGCAGTACCCCGCCGTGCGCGCGAACGACGGCGTGAACCTGCGCGTCAAGCCGGGCGAGATCCACGCCGTGCTCGGCGAGAACGGCGCCGGCAAGTCGACGCTGATGAAGATCATCTACGGCGCGGTGCGGCCCGACGAAGGCGAGATCGTCTGGAACGGCAAAGAGGTCCAGATCAAGAACCCGCAGGAAGCGCGGGCGCTGGGCATCAGCATGGTGTTCCAGCACTTCAGCCTGTTCGACACGCTGACCGCAGCCGAGAACGTCTGGTTGGGCCTCGACAAATCGCTGACGCTGGCCGAAGTCACGCAGCGCATCACCGAAGTCGCCAAGGTCTACGGCCTCGATGTCGACCCGCTGCGCCCGGTGCACACGCTGTCGGTCGGTGAACGCCAGCGCGTCGAGATCGTGCGTGCGCTGATGACCCACCCGAAGCTGCTGATCCTCGACGAGCCAACCTCGGTGCTGACGCCGCAAGCGGTCGAGACGCTGTTCGTCACGCTGCGCCAGCTGGCGTCCGAAGGCTGCAGCATCCTCTACATCAGCCACAAGCTCGACGAGATCCGCGCGCTGTGCCACGAGTGCACGGTGCTGCGCGGCGGCAAGGTCACCGGCCAGGTCGACCCGACGCGGGAAACCAACGCCAGCCTGTCGCGCCTGATGATCGGCGCCGAACCGCCGCAGCTGCAGCACATGCAGGCGCGTCTGGGCGAGGTGGCGCTCGCGGTGCGCGAGCTGACGCTGCCGAAGCTGGACCCATTCGGCATGAGCTTGCACGGCATCGGCTTCGACGTGCGCGCCGGCGAAATCGTCGGCATCGCCGGCGTGTCGGGCAATGGCCAGCAGGAATTGATGGCCGCGCTGTCCGGCGAAGACAGCCGCGCCGAGGCCGAAACCATCATGCTGTTCGGACGCGCCATCGGCCAGCAGTCGCCGCGCCGGCGGCGTGCCCAAGGCCTGCATTTCATCCCCGAAGAACGGCTCGGCCGCGGCGCGGTGCCGCTGCTGTCGCTGGCGCAGAACACCTTGCTGACGCGCACCGAGGCGGTCGGCGGCAGCGGCTGGATCAACATCGCCGGTGTCACGGCGCTGGCACAGAAACTCATCGCCAACTTCAACGTCAGGTCGGGCGGCCCGCAGGCGCTGGCCAAGAGCCTGTCCGGCGGCAACCTGCAGAAGTTTTTGGTCGGGCGCGAGATCGACGCCAAGCCGCGGCTGCTGATCGTGTCGCAGCCAACCTGGGGCGTCGACGTCGGCGCCGCCGCACAGATCCGCGGCGAGTTGCTGAAGCTGCGCGATTCAGGCTGCGCCGTGCTCGTCGTCAGCGAGGAACTGGACGAGCTGTTCGAGATCTGCGACCGGCTGGTCGTCATCGCCCAGGGCAAGGTATCGCCCAGCATCCCGACCGCGCAGGCCACCATCGAGAAGATCGGCGAATGGATGAGCGGTCTGTGGCAGCGCCGCGGCCCCAATGCCCACCCTGCGGAAAGCTCCCATGCTCAAGCTTGAAGCGCGCCCCGAACCAAGCAGCCGCATGGCGATCGCCTCGCCGCTGATCGCGCTGGCGATCACCCTGCTGATCGGCGTCATGTTGTTCTGGATCCTCGGCAAGGACCCGCTGAAAGGCTTGCAGATCTTTCTGGTCGAGCCGCTGAAGAACCTCTACGGGCTGGCCGAGTTGTCGGTCAAGGCCACGCCACTGATCCTGATCGCACTCGGCCTGTCGGTCTGCTACCGCTCCAACGTCTGGAATATCGGCGCCGAGGGCCAGTACATCTTCGGCGCACTGGGCGGCGGCTGGGTCGCGATGCAGGCCGGACCGGGCACCGAGTGGATGGGCCACGCGTTCGTGATTCCGGTGTTGCTCGCCGGCGTGCTGGCCGGCATGTTCTGGGCCGTCGTCGTGGCGCTGCTGCGCGACCGTTTCAACGCCAACGAGATCCTGGTCAGC
>DASQOS010000438.1:0-2700 GCA_035644375.1 Rhizobacter sp. | reverse complement strand
GAGATCCTCGCGGCGATGCTCGCGCAGGGCTACCGGGCCGAGCGCGTCGGGTGAGTTTGGCCCCCACGTCGCTTTGCTCCTGCCCCCCGAGGGGGCGCGGCCGGCCTTAGGGCTGCCCGGCGGCTGGCCGGTCTCGTGTTTCCCCGGTGTGGCTTCGCTCCTGCCCCCGAGAGGGCGCTCAGCCGTCTTGAGGCGGCTCGCGCCGGCTGAGTCTCTCTGCGTCTCAGGCCAGGCTGCGCACGCTGCCGACCATCGCACGCACCGCGGGCGACATGTTGATCGGCACGAGTTCCACGCCGGCATGCTGAGCGGCCAGCACGCGAAACAATTCGTCGGCAAAGCTGTGCCCGATCTCGTCCACGCCGTCGAAGTTGACCTCGACGCGCTTGAACTGGTCGAGGCGAGCCGCGACGCGGCGCGCCTGGGCGCGCGACTCCAGGCCGGCCTTGGGCGAATGGACCAGGCCCAGCGCAATGCTGGTGCGGTCGAAGCCCAGGCCGGAGCCGTCCTCGCTGTACGCGTTCATCACGCTGGCCAAGCTGCGCGTCGTGTCCAGCGCAATCGCGGCGTAGATCGAGCTGCCGCGGCTTTTGAGGGGACGGCCGGGCAGCCAGCCGCGCGGGTCCCATTCGCGGTGCTGGAACGCCACTTCGTTGGCGTGCAGGTCGAACACATCGGCCAGTTTCGAGGTGAAGAACAGCCCGCGGCCGCAATGCCGCTGCGGCTGACTGGTGAGCTTGCCCTTGCTCAGCTCCAGCATCGCGAGCGCCGGGTCGTCGAGCATGAATTCTTGGCTGATCTTGTCGAACAGGCCGCGGCCATCGTCCGACACCAGCAGCTGCACATGGCTCGGGGTCTGGCGCAGCGACACCGTCACTTGCGTGCCTTCGCTGTGGTCGATGGCGTTGTTCAGCAGTTCGCAAAAGGCATGTTGCATCATGCGGTGCACGTGGGCCGGCAACACGAAAAATGGCGCGAAGTCGCGCGCCCAGGGAATGTCTTCCTGCAGACCGGCGAGCGCATAGCGCTGTACCACTTGGCGCAGCATGCCGGGTCGAAAGTGCGGCTGGCGCGGCGACCCGTCCTGGGTCAGCCAGTTGAGTTCGACCAGACGTTTCAGGGCCTTGCCGACGCTGGCGTGGCTGGCATGGGTTCGGCGCGCGACATGGGCCGCCAAGTCGTGCGGATGCTGCGTGGCGGCTGCGGTGATCCACAGCGACAAAGCATTGAAATCGAGTTTGGCCATGGCAACGTGCCCAAGGTACAAGGCCTTCAGTGTCGGACGGGCGCTTGAAGTCTTGAATCGGAAAAGCGGGGCTTTGTCGGCCTTGTTGACACGATGACCACCCGGTTGAAGGGTATGGGCAGGCCTGGTTTTTGCAGCTCGTGACGCAGGTCGGCCGGTACAATTGCCCGCGTCGCAGCACGCTCAAATGCCATGCTGTCTGGTGCGTCGCATTGCCGGGCCCAGGTTCTGCTTCTTCACTTTCTGGGAGTCACCATGCCACTCGTCTCAATGCGTCAATTGCTGGACCACGCCGCCGAAAACGGCTACGGCATCCCCGCGTTCAACGTCAACAACCTCGAGCAGGTCCAGGCGGTGATGTCGGCGGCAGATGAAGTCGGTGCGCCGGTCATCCTGCAAGCCAGCGCAGGCGCCCGCAAATACGCCGGCGAAGCCTTCATCAAGCACCTGATTCAGGCCGCCATCGAAAGCTATCCGCACGTTCCGCTGGTGATGCACCAAGACCACGGGCAGAACCCCGAGGTGTGCAAAGGCGCCATCGATCTCGGTTTCAGCTCGGTGATGATGGACGGTTCGCTGCAGGCCGACGGCAAGACCATCGCGAGCTACGACTACAACGTCGCCGTGACACGCAAGGTGGTCGACATGGCGCACCAGCTCGGCGTCACGGTCGAAGGCGAGCTGGGTTGTCTCGGTTCGCTCGAGACCATGAAAGGCGACAAGGAAGACGGCCACGGCACCGACGCGACGATGACGATGGAGCAGTTGCTCACCGACCCCGAGCAAGCCGCCGATTTCGTCAAGCGCACCCAGCTCGATGCGTTGGCGATCGCCATCGGCACCAGCCATGGCGCCTACAAGTTCACGCGCAAGCCCACCGGCGACATCCTGGCCATCGGCCGCATCAAAGAGATCCACAAACGCATTCCGAACACGCACCTGGTCATGCATGGTTCGTCAAGCGTGCCGCAAGATTTACTGGCCGTGATCCGCGAGTTCGGCGGCGACATGAAAGAAACCTACGGCGTTCCGGTCAGCGAAATCCAGGAAGCGATCAAGTTCGGCGTGCGCAAGATCAACATCGACACCGACGTGCGCCTGGCCATGACGGCGGCGATCCGCAAGTTCTTCGCGCAAAACCCCGACAAGTTCGACCCGCGCGACTACCTGAAGCCTGCGCGCGAGGCCGCCAAGGCCATCTGCAAGCAGCGCTACGTCGAGTTCAATTGCGAAGGTCAGGCCCCGAAGATCAAGGCACAAACGCTGGTGCAAGTCGCGGCGCGCTACGCCCAGGGCGAGCTGGCACAGACCGTGGTCTGAGAGTGAAAGAACACGATGACGGCGACCTTGCTGACTTCCAACCTGGCTTCATTGCCTTTGCTTGCCCGCGGCAAGGTGCGCGACAACTACGCCGTGGGCGATGACCGCATCCTGATGATCGCCAGCGACCGCCT
>DASQOS010000437.1:0-2318 GCA_035644375.1 Rhizobacter sp. | reverse complement strand
GCCGTAGCCGCCCCCGCCGCCGGAGCGGCCACCGCCACCGCCGCCAAAGCCGCCGCCACCCCCGCCGAAGCCACCACCGCCCCCGCCGCCGGAACGGCCGCCACCGCCGCCAAAGCCGCCCGGACGTTCTTCACGCGGGCGTGCTTCGTTGACCACGAGCGCGCGGCCATCGAGGGCCTGGCCGTTCATGCCGCTGATGGCGGATTGAGCTTCTGCGTCCGTGCCCATTTCCACAAAGCCGAAGCCTTTGGAACGGCCGGTATCACGGTCCATCATCACCTTGGCAGATGAGACGGTGCCGAACTGTGCGAATGCTTGCTGGAGATCCTCGTCGCGAATGCTGTACGCGAGATTGCCGACGTAGAGTTTGTTGCCCATGGAGAGCGCCTTTCTTTCCTGATGTCTCGGAGAAAACAATGTGGAGCTTTTACCTATCCTGAACCATTCAAGCGAAGGCGCTGCATCCAAATACGGAAATTGATTATCAAGTAATTGGGTGGAGCGGTGCAAATTGTGGAAACCCGCGAAAAAAACCAGCCACAAAGTGTTGTTTTCGCGACGTTCGGCGCGCTGCGAGAAGCGCCGTGCATTGGGCGTCACAAAAAACAAGGCGCCCGGGCGCGGGATGTCTGAGGCAAGTGGTGTGCCCGGTGCGGCGCGGCGCCAAAATACCGACCATGGACATTTACAAACCCCTGGTTGCGCTGTTGGCGATCGTCAATCCGATCGGCGTCATCCCGTTTTTCATTCACTTCACCGAAGGCTTCACGCCGCAGCAGCGCCAGCGCACCATCCGCGTCAGCGCGTTCAGTGCGTTCCTGGTGATCGCCGTGAGTGCGTTGGCCGGGCTGAAGATCATCGAATTTTTCGGTATCTCACTCGCGTCATTCCAAGTCGGTGGCGGCGTGCTGTTGCTCATTTCAGCGCTGCAACTGCTGAATGCGCAGCCCGCCGAGACACGCAAGGAAGACCTCAGCGAAGGCAACGACAAGGTGGATGCGGGCGACAGCATCGCGGTGGTCCCGCTCACCATTCCGCTGCTCACGGGTCCGGCAACGATTTCCACCATGGTCATTTATGCCGACAAGACGCGCCATTGGTGGGAGTTGGCGCTGCTGGTGGGCTATGGCGTCGTCATCGCAGCGGCGGTCTGGATTTGTTTCCGGCTCGCGGCGCGCATTGCCAAAATCCTCGGCAAGACCGGCATCAACGTGATGACGCGGCTGATGGGCTTGCTGCTGGCGGCCGTCGCGGTGGAGGTGATGTCCGACGGGCTGATTAAGCTGTTTCCCGTCCTGGCCAGCGTCGTCAAGTGAACGCGCGGCAACCACGGGCGCGGTTCGTGGCCGGCACAGCACGCGGGCTTGAAGCCCGCGTGCTGTCATTGTCAGACAGACCGCCGGGGGGAGTAATCAACCGTGAGAGATGCGGCTCACCAGGGCCTTGGTGAAGGCCGAGGTGGACGCGCTGCCGCCCAGATCGCCGGTGCGCACCGTGTCGAGATTGAGCGTGGCACCGATGGCCTTGCGCAGGCGCGAGGCCTTGTCGTGCAACTTCACGTGGTCGAGCATCAGCGCGGTGGCCAGCAGCAGCGCGGTCGGGTTGGCCAGGCCTTTGCCGGCGATGTCGGGCGCCGAGCCGTGCACGGCCTCGAAAATGGCCGCGGTGGTGCCGATGTTGGCGCCCGGCGCCATGCCCAGCCCGCCGACCAGGCCGGCCACCAGGTCGGACAGGATGTCGCCGAACAGGTTGGTTGTGACGATCACGTCGAACTGCCAGGGGTTGAGCACCAGCTTCATGGCGCAGGCGTCGACGATCATGGTCTCCAGCTCGAATTGGCCTTTGTACTTGCGCTCGTACAGTGCCAGCCCGGTTTCCAGGAAGATGCCCGTCAGCGCCTTCATGATGTTGGCCTTGTGGACCAGCGTGACCTTCTTGCGGCCGGTGGCCACGGCATGCGCGAACGCGTATTCCAGAATCCGCATGCTGCCCTGGCGTGTGTTCACGCCGGTCGCCATGGCCACGGCGTGCGGGTCGTCGTCGATCTGGATGTAGTGCTCGTGGCCGATGTACAGGCCTTCCAGGTTCTCGCGCACGATCACCAGGTCGATCTGGTCGTAGCGGCCGCCGGGGACCACCGTCAGCGCGGGCCGCAGATTGGCGTAAAGCTTGAATTCTTCGCGCAGACGCACGTTGGACGAGCGGTAGCCGCCGCCAGACGGGGTTTCCAGCGGGCCTTTCAGCGCCAGGCGGGTGCGGCGAATGCTGTCCAGCGTGGCCGGCGGAAGCGGGTCGCCCGCGCTGGACACGCCGCCCAG
>DASQOS010000436.1:0-4223 GCA_035644375.1 Rhizobacter sp. | reverse complement strand
CGTCTGTCCAACGTGGGGCAGGAGCGCGGCACGGTGACAGGCCGGCCCCGCCGTTGCGGATGGCTGGATGCGGCATTGCTCAAGCGCTCGATCATCATCAATGGGGTGTCTGGGCTGTGCCTCACCAAACTCGATGTGCTCGACGGGCTGCCTGAGATCAAGGTTTGCGTCGGCTACGAATTGCATGGCAAGCGCATCGATATTCTGCCGCTGGACGCGGACGACATCGAAGCGTGCAAGCCCATCTACGACAGTTTCCCGGGGTGGACTGAAAAGACGGCGGGTCTGACACAGTGGGACCAGTTGCCGCTGAACGCCAGACGTTATCTGGAGCGTGTGCAGGAGTTCGTCGGCGCGCCGATCGACATGGTCTCTACCGGACCCGACCGAGACCACACCATCCTGCTGCGCCATCCGTACCAGGTCTGACCCGCACAGAAGGCAAGAAAGATGAGCATGCTGACCGATGATGGCAAACACCTGTACGTGTCCTGGGACGAATACCACATGCTGATCGAGCGCTTGGCACTGAAGGTCGATGCCTCAGGCTGGGAGTTCGATCAGATCCTGTGTCTGGCGCGTGGCGGCATGCGTCCGGGTGATGTGCTTTCGCGTGTCTTCAACAAGCCGCTGGGCATCATGTCCACCAGTTCGTACCGCGCTGAAGCTGGCACCATCCAGGGTCGCTTGGACCTGGCCAAGTACATCACCCTGCCCAAAGGTGAACTCGCCGGACGTGTGCTGCTCGTAGACGACCTGGCCGATTCGGGCGTGACGCTGCGTGCCGTGGTGGACCGGCTGCGCGGCATGCCGACGATCAGCGAATTGCGTTCTGCCGTGATCTGGACCAAAGGGGTGTCGACTTACACGCCCGATTACTACGTTGAACTGCTGCCGACGAGTCCCTGGATCCACCAGCCGTTCGAAGAATACGACGAGCTGCGGCCGGAAGGTCTGGCAAAGAAATTTGCGATTTGACACCGCCGCGCAGACACTCGACGAAAGCGCAGCGGCAAAGCGTACTGCACAAGGATGGCGAGCCTTTTTCCGGCGGCACAAATGACAAAGCCAGCTTGCGCTGGCTTCGTTATATTTGGTGCCCAGGAGAGGACTCGAACCTCCACGGAGTTACCCGCTAGTACCTGAAACTAGTGCGTCTACCAATTCCGCCACCTGGGCATTTCAGAAAGTCTTGGATTCTATCATTAAGCAAACTACATTTCAAAATTCTGCGGCCATCGGCAACGAGCTGATGAGCGAGGTCGAAGGGACCGTACAAGGGCACCGTGATGGTCACGGATTCCTGCTCCGCGACGACCGTCAACCCGACCTCTATCTGTCGCCGCAGGAGATGCGAGCGGTCCTGCACCGAGATCGCGTCAAGGCGCGCGTCATTCGTTATGACCGCAAGGGCCGGCCGGAAGGCAAGGTGTTGGAAATCATTCAACGCAACAAGGCTCCCATCATTGGACGCCTGCTGCACGAAAGCGGCATCTGGCTGGTCGCCCCGGAAGACAAGCGTTATGGGCAAGACATCATGGTGCCCAAGAACGCCATCGCTAACGCCTCGGTGGGGCAGGTCGTTGCCATCGAACTGACCGAACAACCGTCGCTGTATTCGCAGCCCGTGGGCCGTGTCACTGAAGTGCTTGGCGAAATCGACGATCCGGGCATGGAGATCGAAATCGCCGTGCGCAAGTACGAGGTGCCGCATCGGTTCTCCTCCGAAACGCTGGCGCAGGCTGCGGGGTTGCCGGACAAGATCAGAGCCGTCGACCGCAAAGACCGCATCGATCTCACCGACGTGGCGTTGGTGACCATCGACGGCGAAGATGCACGCGACTTCGACGATGCGGTGTACTGCGAGCCGGCCAAGATCGGACGTGGCAAGTCGGCCGCCGACGGATGGCGGCTGGTGGTGGCGATCGCCGACGTCAGCCACTACGTCAAGCCCGGTGAGCCGATTGACCAAGACGCCTACGAACGCGCCACGTCGGTGTACTTTCCGCGTCGCGTGATTCCGATGCTTCCGGAGAAGCTCTCCAACGGGCTGTGTTCGCTGAATCCGAACGAAGACCGCCTGGCCATGGTGTGCGACATGCTCATCACCGCTGGCGGCGAGATTCACGCGTACCAGTTTTTTCCGGCCATCATCTGTTCGCACGCTCGTTTCACCTACAACGAAGTGGCCGCCATCTTGAGCAACACGCGTGGGTCCGAGGCGGCACGGCGCAAGGACCTGGTGCCGCATTTGCTGGACCTGCATGGCGTCTACCGTGCGCTGCTGAAGGAGCGCGCCAAACGCGGGGCGGTCGATTTCGAAAGCACTGAAACGCAAATCATCTGCGACGACAACGGGCGCATCGAAAAAATCGTTCCACGCACACGGACTGAGGCGCACAAGCTCATCGAAGAAGCCATGCTGGCTGCCAATGTGTGCTCGGCAGACTTCATCGCCCAAGCGAAACACGCCTCGTTGTACCGCGTACACGAAGGCCCGACGCCCGAGAAGAAGACCCTGCTGCAAAACTACCTCAGGCAACTCGGTTTGGGTCTGAGCATCAGCGACGACCCGAAACCGGGCGAATACCAGGTCATCGCAGCTGCCACCAAGGACCGCCCCGATGCGCAGCAGATTCACACCATGTTGCTGCGCTCGATGCAACAAGCCATCTACACCGGCACCAACAGCGGTCACTTTGGTCTGGCTTACGAGGCCTACACGCACTTCACCAGTCCGATCCGCCGTTATCCCGATTTGCTGGTGCACCGGGTGATCAAGGCGCTGCTGCAGGGCAAGCGCTACAACTTGGGCAGCGGCGCAACCGAGGCTCCTTCCAAGGCGAGAAAAACCGCGGGCGCTGAGGATGAACGCTGGGAGATCGCTGGCGCTCATTGCAGCACCAACGAGCGCCGAGCCGACGAGGCATCACGCGATGTCGAGGCATGGCTCAAGTGCCGCTACATGCGGGAACATCTGGGCGAAGAGTTCGGTGGCACGGTCAGCGCTGTCACCAGTTTCGGATTGTTTGTTCAGCTGGACGGCTTGTACGTCGAGGGGCTTGTTCACATCACCGAACTCGGCGGCGAGTACTTCCGTTTCGATGAGGTGCGCCAAGAACTGCGCGGTGAGCGATCCGGCGTGCGCTACACCGTCGGTGCACGCGTTCGGGTGCAGGTCAGCCGGGTGGATCTTGACGGCCGCAAGATCGACTTTCGCATGGTTCACGAAGGCGAAGATGCGGCGCTCGCAACACGCTCGAAGCGTGACAAGGCCATTGAAAAGAACAATTCGTCCGTGGCCGAACTCGCCTCCATCAAAGAAGCCGACCGCGCAGTCAAAGCCGCCACGAAGGGCAAGAAGAATGGTGCAGCCAAGTTGCCGCATCCCGTGCGGGCTGCCAAGACAGCCGCGCGTCAGTCAACCGGCGGCCGTGCTGCGGGCACGGCAGCGCGCCGACGCTGATCAACACATGCCGCCGGCATGGCGGTGCATCACCTCGATCAGATCTGCTGCCCGCAATGGCGGAACAGGCTCCATGTCGGCAGCCTGTCCGTGAACCCACACGGCATGCAGCGCCGCCTGGTGCGCCGTCATGTGGTCTGCGGACCAGCACCCGCCCAACCAGCCCGCCAGCACGTCACCGGTACCCGCAGTGGCCAGGGCCGCGTTGCCATTTGAATTCACAACCGGCGCCAAGCCTGGTGCACAAATCACGCTGCCCGAACCTTTGACAATCACCACGCAGGCAAACCGGCCCGCGAGTTTCTCGGCTGCGGCGATGCGGTCGGCTTGAATGGTTGACGTATCTGTTCCGAGCAGGCGTGCCGCTTCCAGTGGATGGGGTGTCAAGACGGTCTCGAGCTGACGCGAATGTCGCGCCAGAAGCAGACGCTGCAAATTGCCATCGTCCGCGATGGCATTGAGTGCGTCGGCGTCCAGCACCAGGCGCGGCACGTGGCTCAACAGCACGGGCAGCACGCCTTTGACTGCCGGGCCCGCGCCACAGCCGCACACCACGGTCGTGTGACGCAGCGTGGCAGGGTCACTTTGCCACCATGCCGTGCGAAACATCAATTCGGGACGCAACGGGTCGAGCGCAGCATGAGCCGGGTCGAGCATGCTCACATACACGCGTCCTGCCCCCGCTGCATGCGCCGCACGTGCGGCCAGCAACACCGCTCCAGTCATTCCGGGTGAACCGCCCACCACGGCCACATCG
>DASQOS010000435.1:0-3359 GCA_035644375.1 Rhizobacter sp. | reverse complement strand
CACGGTGCGGCGCAACACGTCGGCGCGGCCCGCCAACTGTTCGTCGATCTGCGCCAGATCGGCCTGCACCTTCACCAGGTCGGTGCTGGCGTCTTGGCGGAACTTGTTGATGCGATCGCGGCTTTGCAGCTGCATGTCGTTGACCTGGCGGCGCAGGCGCATCACTTCCACTTCCGACATCAATCCCTTGGCCGACATGGCCTCGGAAACGCCCAGCTCCTTCATCAGCAGTTCGACGTTGCGGCCGTTGGACTGCAGCGCCTCGTCGAGAGCGCGCTTGCGCGCCACATAGGCTTCGGTTTCACCTTCGACGATGCCGGGCACGTCGGCCACGTCTTGCGGAAACTGCAGCGGTTTGCCGTTGGCTTCGGCATTCAGCCGAGAGATGGTGCCGCGAATGGCCAGGCGCTTGGCCTGCCCTTCGTTCTGTTGCGACTCGAAACGGGTCGGGTCGATCTGCGCGAGTTCTTGCCCTTCCAGCACCTGCATGCCCTCGCGCACGTGCAGCTCGCGCAAGATGCCGCCTTCCAGGCTGGCAATCACCTGCTCGCGGCCATCGGGCACCACGCGCGCATCGGCGCGGGTGACTTCGTCCACCCGGGCGATCGAGGCCCAGGTGATGCCGGCGGCGACCAGGATCGCCATCAGGTACAGCGTCGCATTGGTACCGGGCATGGCTTCGACCACCATCGCCGCGCGCACGTCGGCGATGTAGGCCATGTCGCCGCTCGGCGGGTTGACGTTGTTCGCCTTGGGTGTGCGTTTCCAGAAATTCATCGCGAAGGCTTTCATACCGAGGCCTCGCGCTGTACGGGCTGTGTGCTCGGGTGCATGTGCACGTTGGCCTGGCCCTCGGCCGACGAGGCCGGCTTCTGGCCCGAAAGTGCGGCCAGCACCTGGGCCTTGGGGCCGTCGAGCACGACCTTGCCGCCGTCGACCACCACCACGCGCTGTGCAAGCTCCAGCACCGCCGGGCGGTGCGTGACCATGATGACGGTGCGTTTGCCGATCGCCTCGTTGAGCTGGCGCAAGAACAGAACTTCAGACTGCGCATCCATCGAACTGGTGGGCTCGTCCATCAGCAAGATTTGCGGCTGGGTCACCAGGCAACGCGCCAGCGCCACCAGTTGCCGCTGACCGCCCGACAGCAAACTGCCCATCTCGCCCACCGACAGCTCCCAGCCTTGCGGGTGCGAGGCGATCAGCCGGTCCAGGCCGGTGACGCGCGCCACCTCGGCCAGGCGCGATGCGTCCACCGACGCACGGCCCAGCAACACGTTGTCGCGCAAGCTGCCTTTGAACAAACGCGGCTCTTGCGACACAAAGCCCACGTGGGTACGGAAGTCGGCTGGGTCGATCTGGCGCAGGTCGATGCCGTCGACCTCGACCATGCCTTCGGTTGGCTGGTACAGCCCGGCCAGCAAGCGCAACACGGTGGACTTGCCGCTGCCGATGCGCCCCAGGATGACCACCCGCTCGCCCGCCTCGAAGCGCAGGTTCATGGCCTTCAACACCTTGGGCGCCGGGCTGTCCGGCGTGGTTTGCGGGTACGAGAACCCGACTTCGTGCAGCCCGATGCGGCCGGTGATCTGCGGCTGCGGCACATAGGTGGCACCCGGCGTGCGTTCGATCGGCAAGGCCATCAGGCGGTCCAGCGACACCATTGCCGCACGTGCGCCCTGGTAGCGCGTGGCCAGGGCCACCACGCTGCCCAGCGGTGCCACGGCACGGCCCGAGAACATCACGGCGCCGATGAGCGCACCACCGCTGATGACTCCCGCGTGAATGAGGTACACGCCCACCACCAGCATGACCAGCGTGACCAGCTGCTGGGCGGTGGACGAGATGTTGTTGGTCCAGTTGGACAGACTGCGTGCGCGCAAGGCCGAGGTGGCCGAGGCCGCCGTCGCGTCTTCGTACTGACCGAGAAAGCGCCCTTGGGCACCGGCAGCTTTCAAATCTTCCAGGCCTTCGACCGCCTCCACCAGCAGGCCCTGCAAGTCGGCCTGCTGCGTCATGTTGGCCGACATCGAGCGCCGCAGCGAACCCTGGATGGTCCAGGCCGTTCCCAGAATGATCGGAATCGCGCCCAGCAACACCCAGCCCAGCGGGCCGCCGATCACGAAGGTCATGGAGACGAAGATGACGATGAACGGCAGGTCGCTCAGTGCCGACAGCGTGGCACCGGCAAAAAATTCGCGCACCACCTCGATCTGCGCCAGGTGGTGGGCGTACGAGCCGGCCGATTCGGGGCGGTGCTCCATGCGCACGCCCAGCGTCTGCCGGAACAGCAGCGAGCCGATCAGCAGGTCGGCCTTCTTGCCGGCCTTGTCGATCAGGTTGGCACGCAGCTGGCGCGCGATCAGGTCGAACACGATGGCGATCAGGCCGCCGGTGGCCAGCGCCCACAAGGTGACGAAGGCCTGGTGTGGAATCACCTTGTCGAACACGACCGAAGTGACCAGGCCGCTGACCAACATCAACACGTTGCTGAGCAGCGCCGCCAGCATGGCCGAGCGGTAATACGGCGTGAAGCGGCGCAGCGTGCCCCACAGCCAATGCGCCTCGGGGTCGCGCAGCGATGCGTGAACCGGCCCGTTCTGGGCTTGCGGTTTGGGCGATGCAACGAGCGCAAAGCCGGTGTACTCGACCGACAACTCGGCCTCGGTCGCATTGCAACTGTGGCTCTCGGGGCCGGGCATCACCACGTCGTAGTCGGATGCAGCACCCTTCTTGGCCGGTGGCTTGCGCGCCACGACGATGCAGGCATCGCCGTTCTTCAACAACAGTACCGCGGGCAACAGCAGCGCGTGGATGTCGCCGATCTTGCGTTGAATGAGCCCGGCGTTGAAGCCGGCTTCGCGCATCACGCGCACGGCCTGGTCGGGCCCGAGTGCGCCCGACATCTGGATGCCGGTCAACAGCGATTGCGCCGAGCGCTCGCGGCCATGGTGCTTGCCCAGCCACACCAAGGCCTGCAGCAGCGCGTCCTGCCCATAGCCGCCGGCCGACAAGTCGGCCGCACCCGGCGCTGCGCCTGGTGCAGCGGGGTTGAGGAAGGGTTCCTGGCGGGCGGACATGGGTTGCTGTGTTATCGGGCCCGGTGCGCAAGCGCCAGCCGTTCAAATTCGGTTTCGAGGTCACGCACCATGCCCGGGATGTCGAACAGCGGCGATTGGCGTCCGTGCTCGGCCAGGTAGCGCTTGTACGAGCTCACGCGCAGCGGGTTCTGGCCCAGCTGAATCGCCAGGCGTTCGTAGTCGGGCAACGAGTAAGTCACCAGGTCGGGCAGGCCGACGTTGGTCAGCAGGCTGCCCGCCATGCGCGAGATGTAGGTGCGGCCCGCGTAGGTGACGATC
>DASQOS010000434.1:0-4309 GCA_035644375.1 Rhizobacter sp. | reverse complement strand
TGCACCTGCCCGGGACCAGTGAACCATGGGAGCAAACGCGCTACGGCAAGCCCGAACACATCGCCAGCCCGCTGCAGATCATGATCGACGGGCCGCTCGGCGGGGCGGCGTTCAACAACGAGTTCGGCCGCTCCAACCTGGCCGGTTACTTCCGCGTCTACGAGCAGACGGTGGGTGAGGGTGCCGATGCCGTGCGCCGCGGCTATCACAAGCCCATCATGATCGCCGGCGGCCTGGGCAGCATTGCCGCCAGCCAGACCCGCAAGATCCAGTTCCCCGACGGCAGCTTGCTGATCCAACTGGGCGGCCCCGGCATGCGCATCGGCATGGGCGGCAGTGCCGCCAGCTCGATGGCGGCGGGCGCGAATGCCGCCGAACTCGACTTCGACTCGGTGCAGCGCGGCAACCCCGAGATCGAACGCCGCGCGCAAGAGGTCATCAACCACTGCGCCGCCTTGGGCGACACCAACCCGATCCTGGCGATCCACGATGTGGGCGCGGGCGGCATTTCCAACGCCTTCCCCGAACTGGTGGACGGCGCCGGCGTTGGCGCGCGTTTCGACCTGCGGCAGGTGCCGCTGGAAGAAACCGGCATGGCGCCGAAGGAGATCTGGTGCAACGAGAGCCAGGAGCGCTACGTGCTGGCCGTGGCGCCCGAATCGCTGCCGATCTTCCAGGCCATGTGCGAGCGCGAGCGCTGCCCGTTTGCCGTGGTCGGCGTCGCCACTGCCGACAAGAACCTGACGCTGGAAGACGGGCCGGGCGGCGACCTGGCCGTGAACATGCCGATGGAAGTGCTGCTGGGCAAACCGCCCAAGATGCACCGCGACGTAACGCGCGTCGAACGGCGCCTGGCCGCACTCGACTTGACCGATGTTGCGCTCGACAAGGTCGCGTTCGACGTGTTGCGCCACCCGACGGTTGCCAGCAAGCGGTTCTTGATCACCATCGGCGACCGCACGGTGGGCGGCCTGAACAGCCGCGACCAGATGGTCGGCCCGTGGCAGGTGCCGGTGGCCGATTGCGCGGTGACGCTGGCCGATTACCGCGGCTTTCGCGGCGAGGCGATGAGCCTGGGCGAACGCACGCCGCTGGCGGCGCTGGATGCGCCGGCCTCCGGCCGCATGGCGGTGGGCGAGGCCATCACCAACCTGTTGTCGGCAGCGATCGAACTGCCGCGCGTGAAGCTGAGCTGCAACTGGATGGCCGCCTGCGGCGAACCCGGCGAAGACGCCGCGCTGTACGACACCGTGCGTGCCGTCGGCATGGAACTGTGCCCCGCGCTGGGCATCAGCGTGCCGGTCGGCAAGGACAGCCTGTCGATGCGCACGCGCTGGAAGGACGACAGCCCCCGCGCCGGGGTACCGACGTTCCCTCTAGATGGCGGCGAAATGAAGCAGGTGACAGCGCCGGTGAGCCTGATCGTGACGGCGTTCGCCACCCTGGAGGATGTGCGCCCGACCGTGACGCCGCAGCTGCAGCCCGGCGACACGACGCTGATCCTGATCGACCTCGGCCAGGGCCAGAACCGCATGGCCGGCTCGATGCTGGCCCAGGTGCTCGACCAGTTCGGCAACGATGTGCCCGACCTGGACGATCCGGCGCAACTGAAAGCGCTGGTGAACGCCATCAACCAGCTGCGCCGCGAAGGCAAGCTGCTGGCCTACCACGACCGCAGTGACGGCGGCCTGTGGGCGACGGTGTGCGAAATGGCCTTCGCCGGCCACCTGGGCCTGAGCCTGAACGTCGACATGCTGGTCACCGAAGGCGACGGCATCAACGACAGCCGTGCCGACCATGGCGATTCGAAAAACTGGGCCAGCCAGGTCAGCGGCCGGCGTGCCGAATTGACGTTGCGCGCGTTGTTCAGCGAGGAATTGGGTGCCGTGATCCAAGTGCCGACCGCGGTGCGCAATGAGGTGATGCAAGTCTTGCGCGAGCACGGCCTGAGCAAACACAGCCATTTCATCGGCAAACCCAACGAGCGCGGCGTGGTCGAGGTGTGGCGCGATGCCAAAGCCGTGTTCAGCGCGAGCTTGCGTGAACTGCACCAGACCTGGGACGACGTGAGTTGGCGCATTGCCAGACTGCGCGACAACCCCGAGGGTGCCGACGCGGAACACGCCGCCGCCGGCCGTGA
The DNA here is from genome assembly GCA_035644375.1 of Rhizobacter sp. GTDB lineage: Bacteria > Pseudomonadota > Gammaproteobacteria > Burkholderiales > Burkholderiaceae_C > Rhizobacter. The sequence goes on along the minus strand of DASQOS010000434.1, from coordinate 2,169 downwards.
AGACGATCCAGGCTTGCACCTGCACCTGTCGTTCGACCCGGCCCAGGGCCTGGCCGCCCCGTCCGTCCACACCACACGTCCGAAGCTCGCCATCCTGCGCGAGCAGGGCGTCAACAGCCACGTCGAGATGAGTTATGCGATGGCGCAGGCCGGCTTCGACACCTTCGACGTGCACATGAGCGACCTGCAGACCGGCCGCGCGCGGCTGGACCAGTTCAAGGGCTTCGTGGCCTGCGGCGGCTTCAGTTACGGCGACACGCTCGGCGCCGGCGAGGGCTGGGCACGTTCCATCATGTTCAATCCGGCGCTGGCCGAGCAGTTCGCCGCGTTCTTCGGCCGCAGCGATACCTTTGCGCTGGGTGTGTGCAACGGCTGCCAGATGATGGCGGCGCTGTCGCCGCTCATTCCTGGCGCGCAAGACTGGCCGCAGTTCACGCGCAACAAGAGCGAACAGTTCGAAGGCCGGCTCAGCATGGTCGAAGTCCTGGACAGCCCGTCGATTCTGTTCGCCGGCATGGCGGGCAGCCGCCTGCCCATCGTCGTGTCGCACGGCGAAGGTTTTGCTGATTTCTCGAAGCGCGCGAATCCGGCACAAGCGGCGGCCGAAGTGAAGCGCGTGATGCGCTTTGTCGACCACCGCGGCGCGCCGACCGAGGCCTACCCGTTCAACCCGAACGGCAGCCCGGATGGCCTGACGTCGGTGACCACCGCCGATGGCCGCTTCACCGTGCTGATGCCGCACCCCGAGCGGGTCTTCCGCAACCTGCAGATGAGCTGGACCTCCGGCGACAAGAGCCTGCACAGCCCGTGGATGCGGATGTTTCGCAATGCCCGCAAGTGGCTGGCCTGATCTGTGATTGAACCCCTGGAGCCCACATGCACAGCGCCCCTGCCAAGTACCTGATCCTGATCGAATCCGGCGGCGCCATGGTGGCGCGGCTGTTCGATGCCAACCGAGTTCAGCTGAGCGATTTCGATGCGGCGTCAGAAGAAGTTGCGGTGATGACCCAAGGCCTCACGCCTCGGCACGACGGTACCGATGCAGCCTGGGCGCGCGCGCTGTCCGGACACAACGCCGCCGAGCGGGCTGCAGCGCAGGTCTTTACGCTGGACGTCTGACCCGATGCACCCCAACGCCGCATTGATCCAGCGCCTGTACGAATCCCTGGGCCGCCGCGATGCGGCCGGCATGGTCGCCTGTTACCACCCCGAGGTGCATTTCAGCGACCCGGTGTTCGACTTGAAGGGCCCGCAGGCGGGCGACATGTGGCGCATGCTGTGCGCCAACGGGCGCGACCTGACGGTGGCGTTCAGCCACATCGAGGCCGACGAGCTCACCGGCAGCGGCCACTGGGACGCGCGCTACACCTTCTCGGCCACCGGCCGCCAGGTGCTCAACCGCATCGACTCGAGCTTCGAGTTTCGCGATGGGCTGATCGTTCGGCAGCACGATCACTTCGACTTCTGGCGCTGGTCACGGCAGGCGCTGGGCACGCCGGGGTGGCTGCTGGGGTGGTCGGGCTTCTTGAAGAAAAAGGTCCGAACCAAAGCGGCTCTCGGCCTGGCCTTGTTCACACGCCGGCAGGCACGCCAGCCTTAGATGTGGGCCCCAAGGCCGCGCTTCGCGCGTCCGCGCCCGAGGGGAGCAAAGGAAACTTGGGAACGGCCCGGCGTTTCCTTTGGCTTGGCGGAGGCTCGGCCCTCCCGCTTCAGGCCGTGGCCCAAAAAACGGCAAACCAGCCGCGCGCGTCGGTCCAATGCTGCAGCTGTCGAAAGCCGGCTTGTCTGAGCAAGGCCTCGAAGTTCTGCGGCGTGTATTTGTAGGAGCTTTCGGTGTGGATGCGCTCGCCCGCAGCGAAAGTGCGCTGGCCGCCGGTCCAGTGGACGCGCGTGGTCTCGGCGGCTTCGAGGTGCATTTCAATGCGCGATGCCGAGGTGTTGAACCAGGCCACGTGGCGCCAGCCGGCCGGGTCGAAATCGCTGCCGATCAAGCGGTTCAGATGGCGCAGCAGATTGCGGTTGAATGCGCTGGTGACGCCCAGCGCGTCGTCGTAGGCCGGCTCCAGCACGACGCTGGGTTTCACCAGGTCGACGCCGATCAGCAAACCGCCCCCGGTCGATTGTTCTCGCACGCTGGACAAGAAGCGTTCGGCTTGCAGCGGCGTGAAG